>NZ_CP019332.1:0-95386 GCF_002163855.1 Winogradskyella sp. PC-19
ATGATTCTCTTAGTTTAACTAAAAATAAATAATAAAAGTTATTTGTTTTTACTTCCAAATATACTATCCATAATAGTATTGATTCCTTTTAAGAGAGCTATTATAGCACTAAAACTAAGTAAAACACCAAGTATCAGTAGAGGAATAAAAAGGGGTTTTTCTTTATTGGAGAAAGCTATGTGAAGTGTTGTAGGACCAGTAAACATTAAAAATAAGCACATAAGCATTACACGAATACCTTTGCTTAAGACCTCTTTATCTGTTTTTTTAGTTTCTTCCATCTTGTATGTGTTTTATTACATTTCTCACATTACCGTGTTTATTAAGTAATTTTTTTGCTTCAGATTTATTAATGTTAAGTTCTTTTATGAGTATTTGAACTCCACGATTTACCAATTTATTATTACTCAACTGCATATCCACCATTTTATT
Organism: Winogradskyella sp. PC-19; assembly: GCF_002163855.1. NCBI lineage: Bacteria > Pseudomonadati > Bacteroidota > Flavobacteriia > Flavobacteriales > Flavobacteriaceae > Winogradskyella > Winogradskyella sp. PC-19. Next base: position 433 of record NZ_CP019332.1, read on the forward strand.
CCCTTTTATTCTACCCAGTTGAATCATAGATGTCGTAGAAATCATATTAAGAATTAATTTTTGAGCTGTACCTGCTTTCATTCTTGAACTGCCAGTAATAAATTCTGGGCCTACTATGACTTCAATTGGATATTTTGCCACATTAGATAATGGACTGTCTTTATTGCAAGTAATGCATCCAGTGATTATGTTTTTTGAATTACAAGTATTAAGAGCATGAATTACGTATGGAGTTGTACCAGAAGCTGCAATACCAATAACTATATCTTTTTCAGAAATATTAAATGACTTTAAATCTTCCCAACCTTGTTTTGTTGAGTCTTCAGCAAACTCAACAGCTTTTCTAATCGCTATATCACCACCAGCAATTAAACCTATAACTAAATCGTGAGATACTCCAAATGTTGGTGGACATTCGGAAGCATCTAAAATACCTAAGCGACCACTAGTACCAGCACCAATATAAAATATACGACCGTTATTTTTAAGTGTATTGACAACCTGTTCTATAAGTTTTTCAATTTGAGGTAATGCTTTTTCTACAGCTAATGGTACAGTCTTATCTTCATTATTAATATTTGAAATAATCTCATGAATAGTCATGCTTTCTATATTGTCGTAGTGGGAATCTTTTTCTGTAGTTTTTTCAAAATTCATAGTATAAAAATAATGAATTAGTTTGCGTTTGATTAGAAACAGTAGCTTTTACTTAGTAAAAGATATAGAGTATAATGTAAGAAAGTATTTTAGTCTTAATAACGAATAAATAGTAGAACTATTGAATAGTATAAATAACTTCATCAACTTCGGACAATCTAAAATATCCAAATGGGAAATTATCTGGATTGGATTGATTTATACAATTACCGCGAACTGTTGCTGGCTGTGTTTCAAATGGACCTCCACCTTCTTCGCTACCTTGTTGTAAAAGCGTAAACATAAACTGATAAAAGCGATCAGAAACACCATAATTTCTAATGGTAACTTGATCACCAGCTTCCAAATCTTCTTCAGTATAAAACCCGAAAATTTGATTTCCATCGGTAAATCTATCTTCATAGACCTCTAAAGTTGGTATTTGTGGAATATCACTTAAGAATTCAAAAAAATAGAAATTCTCAATATTTGCAGGATCTGTATAAAAGGCTTTGAGTTCAATATCTTCACCTAAAAAGCCTCCATCATCTTTTTGCTCAATAAAATCTATAGGTACGACTGGTTTTAATGTTTCTGTTGCGGTATATAATTCATTTCCATAGATTACGGAAAGTGTGTAAGTTTCATCTATTACTGGAATAAAATTCGAATTTATGTAGATACCAGAATTACCATCTTCAATGAATTCAAACGTATTTCCGTTTGTGTCTGATATAGAAACAATTCCATTATTTGCTGGTTCTACACCATCATCGAAAAAAGGCGCTGTCAATGATAATTTTATATTTTGCTCATTTCCTGTTGTGTTTTTAAACCAATCAATGCCTGCGTCAATAACTAATTTAGGTGGCGCTTCGTTTAAATCTACTTCGATAACATCTTCACAAGAAACGAATGTTAGTGTAAGAACAAATATTAGGATACTTTTTTTCATATTAAAATTGAAAATTATAGGTTACTGCAGGCACAATACCAAATATTGCTAGTCTAGTGGCTTCATTTCTTCCGTCCATTCGATTTTCTCTGAAAGTAATGTTTGCTGCATTTCTACGATTATAAATATTATATAAACTAAAAACCCATTGTCCCTTTAATCTTTTTTGAGAATCTGGTCTAGGATTATAATTCACCGATAAATCCATTCTGTGATAATTGGTTAGTCGACTAGAGTTACGCGCTTCATATACTGGTACAGTTATACCATTAAACTGGTATTGGCCATTAGGAAAGGTTGCAGGAATACCTGTTTGAAATAAAAAATTACTATTAATACTCCATTTTTTATTGAGTTCATATGTACCTGTTAATGTGATATCATGCGTTTTATCCCAAGGTGTATTGTACCACTGACCATTATTAATTCCGGTTTCTTGTGCTGTTCTTCCCGGTGTACGCTGTTCTGATTTTGAAAGTGTATAGGCTAACCAACCTTTAAAACGACCTTCATTTTTTCTCAATAAAATTTCTAAACCATATGCTCTAGCTTCTCCGTTCAAAACAACTTGTTCTATAGCATCGTTTGCGATTAAGTTTGCACTATCTATATAATCTATTCGATTTTGTATGGTTTTATAAAATGTTTCAACCTCTAATGAATATGCATTATCTTTAAAACTTTTAAAATATCCTATTGCGAATTGATCTAAAATTTGTGGTTCGATGAATCTCCCACTTGGAGCCCAGACATCTAAAGGTGTCGGAGAACTTGTGTTAGATAATAAATGTAAATACTGTGACATCCTGTTATAACTTGCCTTAACAGAAGATGATGGATTGAGCTGATATGCTAAGGATGCCCTTGGTTCGATATTCGTAAATGATTCTAATACATCACTTCTCCTAAAGGACTCTTTTCCAATTGGCTCCGCCATTTCATAAACCTGTAAGTCATTATTGAATATTAGAGGATTGTTATCCTGGTAAACATTAAGTTCGTCTTGGCCTAATCTATGAAATGTACTTAATCGAGTACCGTAAGACAATGATAGTTTATCAGAAATTTTATGTTCAGCATCTATATATATAGCATTTTCAAAGGCATATTTATCTATAAGTTTATCAGGATTTATTCCTGAATTATCATCAATTGGCTGAATTTCTCCAGGGTTGAATTTATAGTAAATACTATTTAGACCATATTCTAGTTTGAAGGTGTCACTTATGTAATGTTTTAAATCATATTTCACATTAAAATTAGTAATACCGGATTCCCAATCAAAACCTACAAAATCTAATGTGAGTCCATAGAAGTAATCTGAATATATTGCTGAGAAATTTGAAAATAATTTATCTGAAAATAAATGATTCCATCTAAAATTTAATACTGTATTTCCGTAAGTGTTTGTAAACGAATCACCGAGACTAAAAACATCTCTACCAAAATAACCTGAGAGATAAATACTATTTTTTGCATTTAAGCGATAACTAAGTTTTGTGTTTAGATCATAGAAGTATGCAATATTGTCTAAATCAAACAATGGTAAAAATAAGTGAGCATAACTACTACGTCCTCCAAGTAGAAAAGAACCTTTACCTTTTTTTATTGGACCTTCAGCTAAAAGACGACTAGAAACTAAACCAATACCACCGTTTAGATGAAACTCTTCATTATTACCTTCTTTTTGATAAATATCTAAAACAGAAGACACACGTCCACCATATTTCGCAGGTATGCCACCTTTATAGAGTTTAATGTCTTTTATTGCGTCTGGATTAAATACAGAAAAGAAGCCGAATAGGTGAGAAGTGTTAAAAATAGTAGCTTCATCTAAAAGAATTAAATTCTGATCTGCAGAACCACCTCGAACATTAAAACCTGATGAACCTTCTCCCGCATTAGTTACACCAGGAAGCAAGGTTATAGACTTAATGACATCTACTTCCCCCAAAACTACAGGAAGTTGTTTAATGGTTTTTATAGATAAGCTATTTACACTCATCTGGGGTTTTCGAATGTTGAGTTTTTCTACATCTTCGGTGATAATAATTTGATTTAAGCGTTCTGCTGATTCTTCAAGTTTAAAATTGAGTGTTTTGTCAGCATTTAATTCTAAGATTTGCGTAATGGTTTTGAAACCTAGATAACTGATTTGTAATTTATAAGTGCCTTCATCTAGTGTAATAGAATAAAAGCCATATTCATTAGTAACCGTACCGTTTTTTAATTCAGGAATAATGATATTTACCCCAATCAGAGTTTCGGTGGTATTATTATCTGTGATTATTCCGCTAAGTGTATACTTATTTTGGGCAGAAATTATAGATGTAAACATCAGTATATAGACAGTACTTCCAAGTAGGAACTTTCTCATTAATTTCTTTTTATGTAAAAATAAAAAAGCCTCATTTTACATGAGGCTTTTTTAACTTAAGTTTAATTGAGAATGCTATTGAGAGTTTGACTCGGTCGCATTGAATTACTTGTCAATATTTCGTTAGGTAAATAATAGCCATCAATATCGACTGATACACCTTGTATATTCGTTAACTCTTTCAAGATATCTGTTTCTTTGGACTGAAGATTTTTGAATACATTAGCAAACTCATGCTTTAAATCTTCATTCTTATTTTGATTGGCTAATGCCTCTGCCCAGTATAGCGCTAAATAAAAATGACTTCCTCTATTATCTAATTCATTCACTTTACGAGAAGGTCCTTTTTTGTTTTGTAACAACTTTTCTGTAGCATCATCTAATGTCTCACCAAGAACTCTTGCTTTCTCATTACTCGTATAATCTGCATAATGGTCTAATGATACAGCTAATGCCAAAAATTCACCAAGTGAATCCCAGCGTAAATGGTTTTCTGAAACAAACTGTTGTACGTGTTTTGGAGCAGAACCACCGGCACCTGTTTCAAAAAGACCACCACCGTTCATTAATGGAACAATAGATAACATCTTTGCACTTGTACCAACTTCTAAAATAGGAAAAAGGTCAGTTAAATAATCACGCAATACATTACCAGTTACGGAGATTGTATCTTTTCCGTCTTTAACACGTTCAAGAGTAAATTCAGTAGCTTTAATCGGTGATAAGATTCTAATATCTAAACCTTCAGTATCATGATTTAGAAGGTATTTATTTACTTTTTTAATTAGCTCAGCATCGTGTGCTCTGTTTTCATCTAACCAAAATATAGCAGGAGTTTTAGATGCTCTTGCTCTTGTAACCGCAAGTTTAACCCAGTCTTGTACAGGTGCATCTTTTACTTGACACATGCGCCAGATATCTCCAACTTCGATATCATGAGATATTAATACAGTTCCTAAAGCGTTAACCACTTCAATTTGTCCGTTCGAAGAAACTTCAAATGTTTTATCATGAGAGCCATATTCTTCTGCTTTCTGAGCCATAAGACCAACATTAGGAACAGTTCCCATTTTTGTCGGGTCAAAAGCACCATGTTTTTTACAAAAATCGATTGTTGCCGTGTAAATACCAGCATAACTACTATCCGGAATTACGGCTTTGGTATCCTGTTGGTTACCTTCGGCATTCCACATTTGACCAGACGTACGAATCATTGCTGGCATAGATGCATCAATAATTACGTCACTTGGCACGTGTAAATTTGTAATCCCTTTATCAGAGTTTACCATAGCTAAGTCAGGTCCATTCTCTAGGGCAGATGTAATATCTGATTCTATTTCTTGACGCTTAGCATCAGATAATTCTTCTAATTTTTCAACTAAATTTCCAAAGCCGTTATTAACGTCTACGCCAATTTCTTCAAATGTGTCTGTATGTTTTTCAAATAACGATTTAAAGAATACACGTACAGCATGACCGAAAATGATAGGGTCAGATACCTTCATCATAGTGGCTTTCATGTGTAAAGAAAATAACACATTATTTTCTTTAGCGTCTTTTACTTGCGCTTCTAAAAAAGAAATAAGCGCTTTTTGACTCATTTTAGTGGCATCTATTATTTCGCCATCTAATAAAGCTAAATTATCTTTTAAAATAGTTTGTGTTCCCTTAGTATCTGTGTGAATAATCTTAACACTAGTTGCACCATCAATAGTTACAGATTTTTCATTATGAGCAAAATCTCCTTGAGACATTGTTGCTACATGTGTTTTTGAACTAGATGACCAAGCACCCATTCTGTGTGGGTTCTTTTTAGCGTAATTTTTGACAGCTTTTGGTGCACGTCTGTCTGAATTTCCTTCTCTCAATACAGGATTTACGGCAGACCCTTTTATTTTATCGTAACGCGATTTTATCGCTTTTTCATCATCATTTTCTGGCTCATCTGGATAATCAGGTAAGGCATATCCTTTTGCTTGTAACTCTTCAATAGCATTTGTTAGTTGAGGAATTGATGCACTAATATTAGGCAATTTAATGACATTAGCCTCTGGTTTCTTTACAAGCTCTCCAAGTTCTGCTAGGGCATCAGATACACGTTGCTCTTCAGTCAAATAATCTGAAAACGCAGAAAGTATACGCGCAGCTAGCGATATATCTTTAGTTTCTATATTTACATTTGATGATTTTGTAAAAGCTTTTACAATAGGTAAGAATGAACGAGTTGCCAAAGCAGGTGCTTCATCTGTTAGCGTATAAAAAATAGTAGAAGGTTTTGTCATGTCTATATGTGCAGTTTTAATATATAAAAGGCTATTTTTTAGCCGAGCAAATATACAAAATCTTAACCTTTGAATAAAGCCTGATTATATGGTAATTATAAAATTATGATTTTATTATAATTCCTGTATACTGAAGTAATCCTGAAAGATTATCTCTAGAAAACAGAGCCTTTTTTAATTGATTGGGTGAAGGTATAATATTGAAATTGTATGCAGATATAAAATTTGCTTGTTCTAAGTTTGTATTCGAAAAGATTGCGTCTTGCAAATCACAATCCTTGAATAAGACTTTTTTTGCTTGAGCATCTGTGAAATCTGCACCAACAAGTTTGCATAAAATAAAAAAGTACCGTCAATTTTGATGTCTGTAAAGGCAGAAAAATCCATAATACAATCTGTAAAGTTAAAATTCCTAAGAAAATCATTAGAATTATTAAACTGAACACCCACTAATTTACATTGTTTGAATTCAATGTCTTTAAACTGGGTATGCATTACATTGGCATTGCTAAAATTACAATCTATAAACTCACATTCTAAAAATACATTATTTGAGATATCAGAGTTTTCAAAATTACAACTTACAAATTTACAGCTGTCATACTCTCCTTTTGGTAGAATAGAAGCGGTATAGTCTTTTTGTCGATATGTTTGACTGTTTATAAAGGGAAGGTTCATTAAGCTAATATAAAAACAAAAAGCCATATCATCCAGCAAAGCTGGTGTGACATGGCTTTTCAGAAACTTACTTTACTTAACCTATTTAGTTTTCACTAACTCAGTTGATAGGTAAAACCCTCATCTTTTTCAGTTCAAGTAGTTCTGTTTCCATGAAATGCTTCATAACTTTCAAAATGTATTGACCTGTTAATTCACATTTCAAGAGATTTTTTAATTCGCTTTATCACGGACCCTTACTTTCGTAGTGGTTGTGTTTATACGTACTGTTCTTATTTTTCGTAACTACAAGTAGTTTCTACTTTTCGGAACCTAAATCTTAGCCCATTTCAGTAACCTAAGTCGCTTCTATGTTTTAAGCTAGTTGTTTTATACTCTGCATACACAGTTTATTACGCAACTGAAAAAATCTCATTACACAAAGATTGAATCTTTGCAAAAAATTAACATTAATCCGAAATTAAATTCAAAACCAAACTAGGTTTGTTGTTAATTGTTTAGCTAATTTAGGTTTTATGTTAAGAATTCCAAATTTTTTAGCTAGGTAGATATTCACATTTTATAAACCGTAGTTATTAACAAAAGTTCATAACACAAAAAAGCCCTGATTCCTCAGGGCTTTAAAATATTGTTAGCTTAATTAAAGTCTTATTTTCTAACTTCTTTAATTCTTGCTTTCTTACCAGTAAGTCCTCTAAAGTAGAATATACGAGCTCTACGTACTTTACCTTTTTTGTTAACTTCAATTTTTTGTAGTGCAGGTAAGTTTACTGGAAAAATACGCTCTACTCCAATTGTACCAGACATTTTACGGATAGTAAATGTTTCAGAAGTTCCTGTTCCTTTACGTTGTAGAACTACACCTCTAAAAAACTGTGTACGTGTTTTGCTACCTTCTTTAATTTCGTAGTATACGGTTATTGTATCACCAGCGCTAAATTCAGGTAAATCTTTTCTTGTTACAAATTCGTCTTGTACATATTTAATTAAAGACTCCATGCTATTTTGTTTGTTATGGTTAATTCAAATCAACATTCGCGATTTTCGCCAGAGGTTAATCCAAAATTGGGTGCAAAGATAATTAAAAAGTGTAAAGTAGAAAGCTAAAAGTAAAAAGTTTTTATCTAGTCTTCCAGTAAGTCTGGGCGTCTTTCTTTTGTGCGTTCGTAAGCTTGCTCTTCGCGCCATTTTTCGATTTCAGCAAAATTACCACTAAATAATACTTCAGGGACTTTCATACCATCATACTCTCGTGGTCTTGTGTAAATAGGAGGTGCTAATAAATTATCTTGAAAACTATCTGTAAGTGCTGATGTTTCATTACCTAAAACTCCAGGAATCAATCTTATTATAGAATCGCAAAGCACAGCTGCACCAAGTTCTCCACCAGAAAGTACATAATCGCCAATAGAGATTTCTCGTGTTATAAACTTGTCTCTTACACGCTGATCTACACCTTTATAATGCCCACAAAGAATAATAATATTTTCTTTTAAAGATGTTTGGTTAGCGATACTCTGATTAAGTCTCTCACCATCTGGTGTCATGTATATAACCTCATCGTAGTCACGTTCTGACTGAAGTTTTGTAATGCATTTATCAATCGGCTCAATAAGCATGACCATACCAGCTCCACCACCAAATTGCGTGTCGTCTACAGCTTTGTAACTGCCTTTAGTATAATCTCTGAGATTATGAAAATGGACTTCGACCAAGCCAGCTTCAATGGCACGTTTTAATATAGAAGCTTCAAATGGACTTCTTAGTAATTCTGGTAAAACGGTAATGATATCTATGCGCATTTTGCAAAGATGCGATTATTCTTGGAGATAAGAAATGAGAGAGTAAGTTAGATATTCACTTTCTCTAAACGATTTGCTCGCATGTATAAGAATAAAGGGAAGCTAAACGCTATAGCAACTAAAAATGTAAGTGGAATAATAATCCAGCAATGCTTTATTTTTAGTTTTCGACTTTCATACACCATCCAAATTAAAAAAGTAAGAACAACAACCGAAATATCTGCACTTATTGATTTCGCAGGGAAACTTAGGTTAGTTTCTGCTATAAAATTTCCAATAGATGCGTCTTCTGCATTCAAATAAAATTGAATATTAAAATACCATGTCGCACATAGTCCTATTAAAGCTAGAATAAGGTAAATGTATTTAAATTTCATGGTTATTTAGGATTAGTCCAAAAGAAGTGTAAGTCTGGGTCTGGATTAAAATCCAAGCGTTGATATAAATGTTGTGCTGGATTATCTGATGCAGTTTGTATTGCAATACCTTTTTGATTTTCGGAAATACATTGCGCTTTAGTCTTATCTATTAAAGCTTCGCCGATACCTTTACCGCGAAAATCAGTAACGACGTATAAATCGTTAAGTAAATACATACGCTCCATTGATACGGAAGAGAATAAATTATAAAGTTGAGTAAACCCCACAGCCTTATCTTCTAAATAAGCTATAAAAATTATGGAATCCTTATTTATTAAACGTTCCGATAAAAATTGCTTGATTTTGATTAAATCACTTTCTTGTTTATAAAATCTTCGGTAACCATCAAATAGTGGTATTAGGTCTTTAAGATGATTTTTTGTTGCTTTGATTATGGTCATAAAAAATCCGTAAAATAGTGCTTAGATAAGCTTAGCAACCAAATTACGGATTTTTGACTTATACAATTAGTTTTAAGACTTGTTTTTATTTATTTCGTCTTGTAATTGACGTCTTACTTTCTGTTCACGTTCTAATGCGATGCGTCGATGCTCTTCAAATTCTGTTTCGACTTCTTCAAGTTTTTGTTTAGCTGCTTTTGTAGAAGAATTACTGCTTTTAAAACGAAAAAGGAAAAACAAAGCTAAAGCTAATAAGCCAGCGATAATACTCCACATTAAAACATTATAACCTGTTTTACTCATCTGAATACCAAATAACGACATGCTATCTTTCTCGGCATTAGTATTTGTAAGTTCAGTTTGAGTGTTACCTAACTTAGATTTCAAAGACTCAATTTCTTTTGCTTGACTAGTAACTCTCTTTTCAGAGCTATCTAATTTTGCATACGTAGTTTTCAATGAATCTAAAACATGAGCCTTTAAGGTTAGAAGTGAACTGTATTTTACAGCTTCATACTTCTGTCCGTTGGTGCCTTTAAAGTTTCCTGATTTACGAAATATATATTCAAACTGACTGTCAATTGTTCCGCTATCTAATGATAGGTCTTCGTCTTCAGTTGTTGTCTGTGCTATTGAGAATGTAAAGCTTAGTGATAATGCTAGTAAAAGTAATGGTTTGGTTATGTTTTTCATTTTTAATTGTGTTAGGTTAAGGCGTGTCCAATATAGGGATTTTAACATTATTTCTTTAGTTTGTATAAACAAATAGCCTTACAATTTGTAAGGCTATTGATATACGTCAAAAAGTATATTTTAGATTTTTTGATTTAGTAATATGTATAGCGTCTTACTTTTGATACATATTTGGCTAAGCGAATCACTTGATGGCTATAACCATATTCATTGTCATACCAAATATAAAGCACAGCATTTTTGCCGTCGGCTCTTACAATCGTCGCTTTACTATCATAAATTGAAGGGGCAGAGCTGCCAACAATATCACTAGATACAAGCTCGTCACTCATTTCGTACTTTATTTGCTCCACCAAATCACCTTCAAGAGCATACTTTTTCATTAAAGTATTCATAGCATCAACAGAAGTTTTTCTGTCTAACTCTAGATTCAAGATAGCTAATGACCCGTTAGGAACAGGAACTCTAATCGCATTTGATGTTAATTTTCCTTCTAAAGACGGTAATGCTTTACTAACTGCTTTTCCTGCACCAGTTTCAGTAATTACCATATTTAGTCCTGCTGCTCGACCTCTTCTATATTTATTATGATAGTTGTCTACTAAGTTCTGGTCATTAGTATAAGCGTGAATTGTCTCTAAATGACCAGTTTTTACACCATAAGAATCTTCAATAGCTTTTAAAATTGGTGTAATAGCATTAGTTGTACAAGAAGCTGCCGAAAAGATTTTTACTTTATCAGGATTGTGTTCTAAGTGATTAACACCATGTACAATATTTGGAATACCTTTTCCAGGTGCAGTTAATAAAACTTTTGATGCGCCTTTAGCTTTTAGATGTCTGCTTAAGGCTTCTTTATCTCTAAAGGCACCTGTATTATCAATAACTAATGCGTCATTAATGCCGTACTTCGTGTAATCTATTTCTTCTGGTCCTTTTGCAGAAATTATATTTACAGTGGTTCCATTAATAATTAGGGCTTCGTTTTTTACGTCAACAGATACAGTACCAGAAAAGTCACCATGTACAGAATCATTTCTTAAAAGTGAAGCTCTCTTTTCTAAAACTGTAGCGTCAATTGCACCACGTGTTACTATAGCTCTTAAGCGCATTTGACTACCTTTTCCAGTTTTTGTCATTAACTCTCTGGCTACCAAACGTCCAATACGACCAAAGCCATAAAGCACAACGTCTTTTGGTTTAATACCGTTACTGTCTTCGGCATTTTTTAGTTTGTTAGCTACAAAACTTAAAGCATTACTATGCTTTTCATCTTCTAAATGATACTCATAAGTTAGTTTACCAATATCTAATTTTGAAGGTGGTAAATCTAACTGGTTTATAGCTTTAGCAATTTCTACAGAATCAAAGATTGAAATAGGTTTCTGTACGAACTCACCAGCATACTCATGTAAATTTAAGATATCACTGACAGTTCTGTCGATAAGTGGGTTTCTGAAAATCACTAATTCAATAGATTTCTCATACCATAAGTCATTAAGAATTTTGATAAATTCTACAGTAGCACGACGTCTGTCTGCTTGAAAAGCTAATTCTTTTTCGTAAGTGTCTTTTACGGGCATTGTGTTGTGTGTTAGTTGTCTTTTAATGCAAAAGTTTTGAGATTAACCAAAACTGCCTCCAAATTTTCGGCAAAAATACTATATTTCAAACGTTTTCGTAGCGTGTTTTAAAAAAAATAAAAACCCTTCAGAATTTGGACTTCTAAAGGGTTTAATTTATTTGTGTTTTGAGTATTTTATTTAAAGATTATCTCTCTTCTATTTAAGCCTCTGTCTAAAAATTCAAGGCTTTTAATTTCTTTAGAAAAATCATTACCATATTTTTCTTTAAAAGTATTTAAGTCATCAATGGATTTCAATACTTTACCATTTATAGCTGTGATTATATGCCCTTCTCTTAATCCAACTTCTTCATAAAAATATCTGTTGGAGTTTTTATAAATCATAACACCTGCATCAAGTTGAGGAAACTTTTTCTTTGCTGCATTAGGGATTTCTCCAAACTGCATATTCATAAACTCAAGGTATAATTCCTCTCTTTTTGTAAGTGTAACAGGGATTGTTTTTAATTCGTTTCCACGTAAAATTTCAACATTAACGATATCATCAACGCTTTTAGTCTTTATATATCCAGATAATTCTGAAAATTTGTTAATCTCAATATTATCCAATTTCTTAATAATATCACCAGATTTTATCCCAGCAATACCAGCTCCTGCCTTCTCATCTACATCACTTACATATACACCCTGAATTTCATCTACGCCTAATTCTTTGGCTTCTTTTGTTTCTCTTCGTAATGCTGAAATTCCTAAAATGACATCCTGTACATCACCAAACTCCATAATATCTTCAACAATCTTTCTAGCAATATTACTTGGTACTGCAAAAGAATAGCCTACATAAGAACCTGTTTGCGACGAAATAGCGGTATTGATTCCAACTAATTCTCCATTAACATTAACTAAGGCACCACCAGAATTACCCGGATTAACAGCTGCATCTGTTTGGATAAAAGATTGTCCGCCAGATAAATCACGAGATTTGGCACTAATTATACCTGCAGTTACAGTAGATGTTAGATTAAAAGGGTTTCCAACCGCTAAAACCCATTCGCCAATTTGTGTAGCGTCAGAATCTCCAAAAGTTACAAACGGTAATTCATCTTCAGTATCAATTTTTAAAAGCGCTATGTCATTCTTGGCGTCAGTACCGACTAATTCTGCCATATACGTTTTATTATCATTTAAGGTAATAGAAATTTCTACTGCTCCTTTTATAACATGGTTGTTAGTAATTATGTGTCCGTCAGGAGAAATGATAACACCAGAACCTGCTCCAGCTAATTGTTTACGCTCAACTTGTCGGTTACTAAAAATATCTCCCCAAGTTTGAGGTCTCTTATTGATTTGAGTATTCTTTACGTGTACAACAGCATCAATCGTTTTGTTTGCAGCCGTAATTAAATCAGGTCGTTCAGTATTTGTCAGCAATGCATTGCTTGTAGATGTTGGTACGTATACAGGTAATTGCGTTGTTGTTTCAGTGTTGGCAATTTGAGTATCGTCTTTTTCAACAAATAGCTTATAACCACCAAGGGTTAATAGACCACCTAATGCCGAAACGCATACTAATGTCAAAATCTTCTTCATTTTTTTCAGTTTTAAGTTCTACTATTTAACGTTTAAAATTATATAATTATTGATTTTTAAATTCAACTTTAACTACGATTTAACACCAAGGTTTAAGGTGTTTTATTCTTATATTTGCTTGATTATGATAATAGATTTTTATAAATATCAAGGTACAGGCAATGACTTTATTATTATCGATAATAGGTCGTTATCGTTTGATAAAACTAACGGCAAAAATATTGCCAAACTCTGCGACCGACGTTTTGGCATAGGAGCAGATGGATTAATTCTTTTAGAGAACCATGCTGATGTAGATTTTCGAATGGTATATTTTAATGCTGATGGCAACGAGAGCAGCATGTGTGGTAACGGCGGTAGATGTATTACAGCTTTTGCTAAGTTTCTTGGTGTAATTGATAGTACCACTACTTTCGAAGCTATTGATGGTATGCATAAAGCAGAAGTAAATGCAAACATAGTTAGTCTACAAATGAAAGATGTTTCTAATATCGATACATTTGACTCTCATTCGTTTCTTGATACAGGTTCTCCTCATCATGTGCAGTTGGTCAATAATTTAAAAGAGTTTGATGTAAAATCTAATGGCGAAAGATTAAGATACGGTTCGCCTTACAACGAAGTTGGTTCTAATATTAATTTTGTGAATCAGATTTCGGATAGCAAATTTGCTGTAAGAACATATGAGCGTGGTGTTGAAGATGAAACTTTATCTTGTGGTACTGGTGTAACTGCAGTAGCAATCGCAATGCACAAAATAGGGAAAACCATCTCGAAAAAGATTACTCTAGAGACAGAAGGTGGCGAATTAAATATAGCTTTTGATGTTACTGATACTGGAGACTATTGTAATGTCTGGCTTATCGGGCCAGTAAACCAAGTGTTTAAAGGACAAGTTTCATGGTAACATTAAAAGGCAAACATATTTATCTTAGAGCGCTTGAGCCAGAGGACTTAGATTTTGTTTACAAGATTGAAAATGATGAAAACATATGGCACCTAAGTCATACACAAAGACCTTATTCTCGGTTTTTAGTAAAGCAGTATTTAGACAATGCACATCTAGATATTTATGAAGCCAAACAAGTACGCCTAGTAATTTCGAGTTATGAAAATGAGACTTTAGGACTAATCGATATTTTTGATTTTGATTTTAAAAATAAACGTGCCGGTATTGGTATTGTAATTACTGAAGAAGAGAATAGAGGTAAAGGCTTCGGGCAAGAAGCTTTGACTTTGTTAATTAATTATTGTTTTGAGCAATTACACTTAAAACAATTGTATTGTAATATTGCTGAGAATAATTCAGCAAGCTTAACACTTTTTGAAAGTAGAGGCTTTCAAAAAATAGGATTAAAAAAAGATTGGAATTATACTAACGAAGGTTATACAAACGAATACCTTCTTCAACTTATAAATAAATAAAATGTACATCAAAAAAATACTTTGGGCTATTGCAATCATCGGATTAATTGCTTTTGCAGCAATTGCATATTATTTTTATAATGCTATGTTTAACCCAAATACCAAGTTCGAAGAGAATGTCAAATATATATTCGTTTCAGAGGATGATACTTATATTGATGTACGAAAACAATTGATTCCACTTCTAAATGATATTGATGGATTTGATGCTTTGGCAAAGCAGAAAAAATATGTTTCTAACGTTAAGTCAGGAAAATATCAGATAAAAAAAGGAATGAATAACAATGAGATTATAAATTCTATTCGCAGTAATAGTATTCCTGTAAAGTTATCTTTTAATAATCAGAATTCTCTTGAAAGCCTAGCTGGTCGAATTTCAACTCAAATAGATGCAGATAGCCTTAGTCTTTTAGAAGCAATGACAAATCCTGAATTTCTTGCTAAAGCAGAGTTAAAAAGTGAAACAGCTTTAGGAATGTATTTACCTAATAGCTATCAAGTATTTTGGGATATTTCTGCTAAAGAATTTGTTGATAGAATGTACAAAGAATACAGCAGGTTCTGGAACACTGATAGATTAGCAAAAGCTAAGGTACTTAATTTTTCGAAAGATGAGGTAATGGCATTGGCATCAATAGTTTATGAAGAATCAAAACAAAAAACAGAACAACCACGAGTTGCAGGTGTTTATATTAATCGTTTAAAAATTGGTATGCCGCTTCAAGCTGACCCAACATTAAAATTCGCAGCGTATAAATTGCCTAAATATAAAAACACAATCATAAGACGTGTACTTAATGTGCATAAAGAAATAGACTCGCCTTACAATACATATAAGTATGCAGGTTTACCACCAGGATTAGTAACTATGCCTGATTTATCTGCAATTGAGGCAGTTTTAAATTATGAAAAGCACGATTATTTATATTTTGCTGCAGACCCCAAAAAGTTTGGTTTTCATCGATTTGCAAAATCTTTGAGTCAACATAATAATAATGCACGTGCTTACCATAAATACTTAGATAAACAAGGTATTAGAAAATAGTCTTTGAAAAAATCTTTAATCTTTATATCGATTAGTTTTTGTGTTGTTTTTACAACTTTCGGGCAATCAAAAATTAATCAGTTTTTAAAACCTAGCGATACTCTTAATAAATCAAGACGTAATGCCTTAATCATTACTCAATCTTCCTTGGCTGCAGTAACTTTAATTGGTTTGGACCAGTTATGGTATGCTGATTTTAAACGTTCAAAATTCAGAACAACCAATGACAATAGTCAATGGTTACAGATGGACAAGTTAGGTCACGTATATGCTTCATATCAAATAGGAAGAGTAGGTGCAGAGTCACTAAGTTGGACGGGAGTTTCAAGAAAAGACCAGTTAATCTATGGAGCGACTTTAGGCTTTACATTTTTAACGGCAGTTGAGGTTTTTGATGGTTTTTCTGAAGAATGGGGTTTTTCTTGGGGCGATATGCTAGCTAATGCTGGCGGAACAGGATTATATGTTGGTCAAGAATTACTATGGAAAGAACAGCGTATAGCTTTGAAATACTCATTTAGTAAAACGGATTTTGCGCCATTAAACCCAAATAAGCTTGGTAATGGATTTACAGAAGAATTCCTCAAGGACTATAATGGTCAAACGTATTGGTTAAGTTTTAATTTAAATTCTTTTCTCAAAACTGATTTTATTCCCAATTGGTTGAATTTTGCATTTGGTTATGGTGCTGATGGTATGCTTACTGGAAAAGATGATAATTTAGTATTCCCAAACCAAGACAGGTACCGTCAATTTTATATGAGTTTTGATATAGATTTAACACGAATAAAAACAAATTCTAACCTGCTAAAAACACTTTTTAGCGTTTTTAATACTGTAAAGGTGCCAATGCCAACATTGGAGTTTAACGGAAAAAATGGCGTAAAAGCCCACTATATATACTTTTAATCGAGTTTAAAGTGTTGATTTTCAGTATTGTTAATTTTGTCGTATCTTTGCAGCGAATTTTGAAAGCACTAGTTTATAATTAATGTTTTATTAAAATTTACTGTTATGAACAAAAAAATAGTATCTAATGTTATAGCGCCTTTTGCAGTATGTTTTCTTATTGCTCTTGCGCTTTATCCTACAACTATTCTTAATCCAGAACAATATTCCACAGATGGACTAGAGTTAGATTTTGATGCGCCAAAGGAGATTGCTATGGTCGAAAAGAAACCTGATGCAAAAAACGAAAAGGTATTTACTCCATATTTAGGAAAATCATTTCAAGCTTTCAAAGAAGCTTTAGCTTTTAAAGAATCTCAGGGTAATTATTTTACGGTTAACACTTTTGGGTATTTAGGCAAATATCAATTTGGTAGAGAAACCTTGGAGATGATTGGTATTTACAATCCTGACTTTTTCTTGCAAACACCAGATTTACAAGAGAAAGCATTTATCGCTAATACAAAACGAAATAAATGGATTCTAAGAAAGGATATAAAGCGTTTTGTTGGCAAAAAGATAGGTGGAGTACTAATTACAGAGTCTGGTATTTTAGCAGCTGCTCATTTGGCGGGACCAGGAAGTGTAAAGAAATATCTGAGAAGCTACGGTTCTCAAAATTTTGCTGATGGCTACGGTTCTACAGTACGCTATTACATGAAACGCTTTGCGGGTTATGACACTACATTTATTACTCCTGACCGTCGCGCTAAAGTTTCTATTTAATCTTTTTGTAAAATAAATATTGCAGGTCGCTTGTGAAAGTCTTCTGTATTTGATTTCCAGGATTTTGCAGTTTTTGTTTTTATGAATTCTGTTGGCAATGTTAGATCACAAGCTACGCACACTTTTGTATTTGGATGTAATGTTGTAGCCAAATCAGCCAACATTTGATTGTTTCTGTATGGCGTTTCAATAAACAATTGTGCTTGATTTAATTCTAAAGAGCGTCTTTCTAAGGTTTTAATTTGTTGTTTGCGTTCTTGTTTGTCAATAGGTAAGTACCCATTAAAAGCAAAGCTTTGTCCGTTCATACCTGAGCTCATTAAGGCCAGTAATATCGATGAAGGACCAACAAGTGGTACAACTTTAATGTTTAATTCATGTGCTATACTAACAATGTCTGCACCTGGGTCAGCAATCGCTGGACAACCAGCTTCAGAGATAATTCCCATAGGAACACCTCCTAAACATGGGTTTAAAAACGACTGTAATTCTGATTCTTGAGTATATTTATTTAAAACCTTAAGTTTTAAACTTGGTTGAGGTTTATTAGGAACTACACGTTTTATAAAACGTCTTGCCGTTTTTTCATTTTCAACGATATAATCGTCAAGTTCTTCAATAATTTTCTTTATAGAAAGTGGTAAAACTTCTAATGGTGGATTGTCACCAAGTCGAGTAGGTATGAGATAGAGTTTGCCTTTAGTTTCCATGACTCAAATATAGCCAAAGTATATAATTTAGTTTAATATTCTATTAGCTATAATCTCACAAGTATCTTCTAGTATCTCAAAAACATAATCAAAACCTGAGTCGCCACCGTAATATGGGTCAGGAACATTTTTGTCACTAATATTTGGATTCTCGTTAAGGATAAGTCCTACTTTCTTCTTTTCATCTTCAGAAGATGCTAGAGCGATAATGTTAGTGTAATTTGATTTGTCCATTGCGTATATGGTATCAAACCTATCAAAATCTGCTTCAATAAATTGTCTCGCTTTTTGATGACTGATATCAATACCATTGGTTTTTGCTATAGCCATTGAACGGACGTCAGGTTGATTGCCTATATGGTAACTGGCTGTTCCGGCAGAATCAATAAAAAAATCTTCTGATGGTAATTTTGATTCTAAAATGCCGTGTGCTAAAGGTGAGCGACAAATATTGCCCAAGCAAACCACTAAAATTTTAGTTTTTGATGGTTTTGAAGGCATGAATTATTCTAATAATTATAGAGTTAACTTCTTAGATAAATCTTCAACATACTTTCTAAACTGTTTGTCAGTAGAAGATAAGTTATCTACAGTTTTACAAGCATGAAGTACAGTGGCGTGGTCACGCTGACCAATCTGAGAACCAATACTAGCTAAAGAAGCTTTGGTGTATTTCTTAGCAAAGAACATTGCCAATTGTCTAGCTTGTACAATATGACGTTTTCTTGTCTTTGATTGCAATGTGCTAACATCCATTTGAAAGTAATCTGAAACTACTTTCTGTATGTAATCAATAGAGACTTCTCGTTTTGTGTTTTTTACAAACTTCTCAACGATATCTTTTGCAAGATTAATTGTAATCTCTTTTTTGTTGAAAGACGATTGAGCGATTAAAGAAATAATAGCACCTTCAAGCTCTCTAACGTTGGACTTTATATGTTTTGCAACATACTCAATTATTTCGTCAGGCATTTCAACACCATCACGATAGAGTTTGTTTTCTAAAATAGAAACACGTGTTTCAAAATCTGGACTTTGCAATTCCGCAGATAATCCCCATTTAAAACGGGATAACAAGCGTTGCTCGATATCTTGCATATCGACAGGTGCTTTGTCACTAGTTAAAATGACTTGCTTTCCGTTTTGATGTAAATGATTAAATATGTGAAAGAAAACATCTTGAGTTCCAGACTTTCCTGAGAAAAATTGAGCATCGTCAATGATTAAGACATCTATAATTTGATAAAAATGAATAAAATCATTTCTGTTATTCTTCTTTACAGAATCAATGTATTGCTGTGTAAATTTTTCAGCAGAAATATATAAAACAGTTTTTTCTGGATATTTATCTTTAATATCAACACCAATAGCGTGGGCTAAATGTGTTTTACCTAAACCAACACCACCAAATATTAATAATGGATTAAAAGAAGTGCCACCAGGCTTGTTAGCTACAGCAATAGCTGCATTTCTAGCCAATCGGTTAGAATCACCTTCGAGAAAATTCTCAAATGTATAGTTTGGGTTTAGCTGAGACTCAATTTTGACATTCCTAATCCCAGGGATTACAAACGGATTTCTAAGCTCAGGATTTTTATTATTAAATGGAACATCTACTTCTTGAGATTTTACGGCTGTTCTGTTAGAACTTGGAATACGCTCAGTAAAAGGTTGTCTATTGCCGTAAGTGTTTTCCATTTTGATTACGTAAACTAATTTTGCTTCCTCACCAAGTTCTTTAGTGAGCGCAACTTTTAAGATTTTTACATAATGTTCTTCTAACCATTCATAAAAGAATTTACTAGGTACTTGGATACTTAAAGCATTATTTGCAAGCTTAACGGCTACGATAGGTTCAAACCAAGTTTTGTATGCTTGAGGTTGAATATTATCTTTTATAAAAGAGAGACAGTTGCCCCAGACCGATTGAGCCGTTACATCCATACTTTAGAGTTAGATTTTTTGTTAGTTGGTTTCTGTTGCTAAAAAAAAGAGACTTCGAAATGACTCTTTGTGGTTTTTTATAGCTTGACAAATATGTGAACAAAAAAGTTAAAAAAAAAATGAAAACGATTAGAATTTTAAGAATTTTTTCCTCATGTTTAATTTGCCGATTAAAGGTATCATTTTTTTGTTAATCAGCATAAAAAAATAATGTATAAAAATAAAACTCAAATTAGAGTACGTTACGGAGAGACTGACCAGATGGGTGTTGTTTATCATGCAAACTATGCTTCATACTTTGAAGTAGGTAGAACGGAATGGTTAAGAGAGTATGGTATTACTTACAAATCTATGGAAGAAACTGGAGTTATGCTTCCTGTTATTTCTTTAGAAATTAAATATAAAAATTCTGCTAAATATGACGACTTATTAACCGTGAAAACTTCAATTAAAAAGTTACCTACTGCACGGATAGAATTTGACTATGAGCTGATTAACGAAAAAGGAGATTTGTTGGCGATTGGAAGCACAGATTTGGTATTTATTGATATGAAACGGAATAGGCCTATGCGATGTCCAGATTATTTATTGAACAAATTGAAGTAATTGATTACAAATAAGAAATTTTGACTTCATGAAATTTCTTAATTGTTTCGTAAAGTTTTTCTGCTTCACCTTTTCTGATAGAAACTTGTAGTAA
Organism: Winogradskyella sp. PC-19; assembly: GCF_002163855.1. Lineage (NCBI taxonomy): Bacteria > Pseudomonadati > Bacteroidota > Flavobacteriia > Flavobacteriales > Flavobacteriaceae > Winogradskyella > Winogradskyella sp. PC-19. The sequence continues at coordinate 21,349 of NZ_CP019332.1, forward strand.
ACAATCTATTTCTAATTTTTGACTTACAATATTTGCGTTGTTATCTTTTAGTATCCGCATCATTCGACTCATATTTTTATAATCAAATTTTATTATAAATGTAGAGTCTATTGTTTTTTCAATAATATTAGATTGCTCTAAGGCCATTTGTGCAGCAGACCGATATGCGTTGATTAACCCACCAACGCCTAACTTTACACCACCAAAGTATCTTACTACTACAATAAGGACATTTGTGACATCAAAAGATTGTATTTGTCCATATATGGGCATTCCTGCAGAGTTGTTAGGTTCACCATCATCATTTGCTCTGTATTTTATTTGCTCGGTTCCAAGCTGATATGCATAACACCAATGTCTTGCAGCGTAGTGTTGTTTTTTTAATTTTTCTATTTCTAATTTTACATCATCTTCATTGTCTACAGGAAATGCATACCCATAAAACTTACTGTTCTTGTCTTTAAACAAAGCTTCTTCAGAAGGTTTTGTGATGGTCTTGTAAGTGTCTTTCTGTTCCATTAAGCTAGTGTGACTAAAACGATAGATATTAATGCCAAACAAATACCTATCCAATTTTTGTTTGAAATTTTTTCTTTAAAAATAAGCAAGCCTATTAATGTTGAAACCGCTACAATAGCTACATTATTAATGGTGAATAATGATGAACTTTCTAGACCGTCAATTCGTAATGCTTTTAATAAATAATAGATTGATGCATAGTTTACTATTCCAAGAGTTGCGCCAAGTGGAATACTTTTTACGGTAAAACTCTTTTTAAAACGAATAGATTTATAAACTAATAATATGCAACCAATCGCAAAAGCGAAACCAAAAATACAAGCCGAAAACAAAGGGATTTTATCGTCTGGAGCAAAATAATTGACTGAAGTATCAATAATGCCAGAACCTAAAAATAAAATAATAGGCAAGTAAATTGAGGCTGTTAATACTGTTTTATCTTTAGACTTTATAGAGGTAAGGTATACAGCAACTAAAGCTAGAACTATACCTAATATTTTTTGTATTCCAATACCTTCTTTAAAAACAATAATCCCAAATATAATAGGTATTATGACACTCATTTTGCTGGCCACTGACGCTACAGATAGACCATTTTTTTGAGCTGTTAAAGCCATGACATTAAAAATAGCAATAAATAAGAAGCCGAGTATTATAACACCAATAAACCAATCAGAGGAAACGATTTCTGAAACAACCAGATTTTTATCGTTGTGAATCAAACCACAAATACAAGCAGTGATGTAGTTGACTACAATAGCTTGTAATGTATCAATTTTGTACTTATTAAATAATTTGAATAAGACAAAAATGCCAGTAGATGATAGTATACTTAGTGCTAAATAAATCAAAAGAGTTCTTTTTTAATTTCAAAAAGGTTGACGACGTCTTCTTTAGTTTCGTCAATATTCCAAATGTGTAGTCCTAGTTTGTATGCTGTATCCGTATTTTCTTTGGTATCATCAATAAATAGACATTCATTTGGGTTTAAGTTATTTTCACTAAGAACAAAATTATAAATATCAGTGTTGGGTTTTCTTAAATGTATTTCATGAGAGAGATAGAATTTATCAAAGCAATTTTTAAATTCGTCGTAAAACGATACGTTCTCTTTTATAAAGTCAATATGCATCTCATTAGTATTGCTTAATAAAATGAGGTTGTAGTTTTTATTTTTCAATTTTTTTGCAAAATCTAAACGATGAGCAGGAAAATCTTTAATTATGTAGTTCCAAGCATCAACGATTTGCTTAACTGATAAATAAGGGAATTTATCCTTATAAAAATTGATAAACTCTGAAGTAGTGATTCTTCCAATTTCATATTGAATATTTGTGTCAATCATATCTTCTTGAAAAACACTCATATTAAAAAGTTGAAACGCATTATCCATTGCGCCTTGTTTGTCAAGGTTTATAAAGACATCACCAAAATCAAAAATCAGCGTTTTAATCATTCAAATATATCTTTAGGCTATCATCGAGGAAACTTCTCTCTGAAACTAATTTCCCTTTTAGTTGAGGTGCTTTTGTGCCTTTTTTAAATTCTATTTGTCCAACAAACACTCTTGCTTCATCCCAAAGGTCTTCGTCAATAAAAGTTTGTAATGTTTTTGCGCCACCTTCGATTATAATTGATGTTAAGTTTTGTTTGTAAATAAACTCACAAATTTGTTTAGCAATATTATCTTTAAATGTAATGTCATTTTCAGACACTCTTATAGTTTTAGCTTTATTATTGAAACAACTGAAATTTGAGTCTAACTTTGAAAACTTATCTAATACAACACGAATAGGATTCGCACCAGTCCAATCTCTAACAGTCAAACTTGGATTGTCTTGTAAAACAGTATTTGTACCAACTAAGATAGCTTGTTCTTCCGCTCGCCATTTATGTACCAATTGTCTTGAATACTTATTTGTAATCCAAACAGGCTTCTGCTCATCTTTTGTTATTGGAGCGATAAAACCGTCATTAGTTTCCGCCCACTTTAATATAATATAAGGACGTTTTTTATTGTGAAAAGTAAAAAAACGTTTGTGATGCGCTTTACATTCTTTTTCTAAAACACCAACAATAACATCACATTCAGCTGCCTTAAGTCGGTCGATACCTTTGCCAGCAACTTGTGGGTTATCATCAACACAGCCAATGACTACTTTAGGAATGTTATGTGAAACAATTAAATCGCTACATGGCGGCGTTTTGCCATGGTGACTGCAAGGTTCAAGCGTTACGTAAAGTGTTGATTTTTTTAGAAGTGTTTTGTCTTTTACGGAGTTTATTGCACTTACTTCTGCATGACTTTGGCCATAAGAACTTGTAAAGCCTTCACCGATAATTTTATCATTGTAAACTATTGTAGCGCCAACCATTGGATTTGGTCTAGTTGTTCCTAATCCATTTTTGGCTATTTGTAAACAGCGCTTTATGTAATATTCATGGGTTAGCAATACTATAATTTTACTTTTATATTTTGAGTTTTATCTACGCTGTAAGAAGAAGAATATCCAAAAACCTTGTAATCAATTTCACCTTTGTACTGCACTTTCAGACGTTGTGAAATTAAACTCCCTAATAATCCACCTAAACTTTTGTTGTTAATAATGCTATCTGTTGCAACAGCAACTGTTAGTGGTATGGTAAAGTTTTTCTTTGATGGAACGTCAAAACTTTTTGTTTCAAATTTAGCAACTTCAGTGTCGTTGATATATACTTTTAAATCATCAGTTTTTAAAGTCCCACCAACATCGTTTGGATTAATAAAGTTAGCGTCTGCGCTTAGTGTAATAGTTTTAATATTAGAGTCAACAACTTTAATATTTTCTACACCAATAAATTCAGGTTTCTCTGTGACTGTACAATTAAATAACAGTGAAAAAAATAGAAAAATCAACATCAATTTTTTAACAGAAAGGAGGTATTTATTATGTATCTTCATGCCTTCAAATATTCAACTAAATAATTAAAAATAACGTGTGTAAAGATACTATTGTTATTCGAGAAATTGAGCCTAAGGATGACCTTAAAATTGCTAAAGCTATACGCTCGGTTTTAATTGAGTTTGGTGTCCCTAAAGTTGGTACAGCTTATGAAGATGCTGCTTTAGACTGCATGTATGAAACTTATTACAAATCTCAGAAAAAATATTTCGTTGTTGTTAAAGGCGATAATATTCTTGGAGGTGCTGGAATTTCGCCGTTAGATAATTACAACGGTACAGAACCTATTTGCGAACTTCAGAAAATGTACTTTATGTCAGAGGCTAGAGGCAAAGGTGTTGGTAGTCAAATGATGCAGAAGTGTTTAGAGTTTGCTAAAAACTCTGGTTTTTCTAAATGCTACTTAGAAACCATGCCTTACATGGATGATGCACGAAAATTATATTGTAAGGTAGGTTTTGAATCTATCAATAAGCCGATGGGTGATACTGGTCATTATTCGTGTTCGGTTTGGATGCTTAAAGATTTATAATATTGAAAGCACAGGACTTAAAAAGTATATTTCATAAAGAATTAGATGCGGTTTACGGTAAAGATGAAGTATCAAGCTTTTTCTTTTTATGTTTAGAGCAATATTCTGATACACCAAGAATCCAATTACAATTAGAACCGGAATTTACTATCACTAAACAGGAAACAGAACAATACTTTAATACACTTGAAGCTTTAAAGAAGCAAAAACCAATTCAATACATTTTTGGAGAAACAGAGTTTTATGGCTTAAATTTTAAAGTAACTGAAGATGTTTTGATTCCACGTCAAGAAACAGAAGAATTAGTAGATTGGATAATTAAATGCTATTCGGAGCGTAATGAAGAATCTCTAAAAATCCTAGACATTGGTACCGGAAGTGGTTGCATAGCCATTTCATTAGCAAAAAATATATCAAATGCAGAAGTTTATGCATTGGATATTAGTCCAAAGGCAATTGAAATCGCAAAACATAATGCAGAGCAGAATGAGATAGCTATTTCTATTACTGAAGCAAATATTTTAGACCAAGCTTCTTGGGATTCAGATTATAAAAATTTAAAGTTTGATGTCATAGTGTCTAATCCGCCATATGTTCGTAATCTAGAGAAAAGAGAAATCCAATCAAACGTTCTGGACAACGAACCACATTTAGCCTTGTTTGTAGACGATAATAATCCATTGATTTTTTATAAAGCAATTACTCAGTTTGCTGTTGATAATTTGAAGTCTAATGGAGCACTTTTTTTTGAAATCAATCAGTATCTTAGAGACGAAACCAAAGCGCTTTTAATGACTTCAAATTTTGATGAAGTTGAATTACGAAAAGATTTGAATAATAATTATAGAATGCTGAAAGGCACAAAAAAATAATATGAAACGAGCATTTTCAAAATATTATTACCAAAGGATAATGACTAATAGCGAACAGCATGTGGTCCATAAAACAATAAATAAAATAACATGAAAGCAATTGCAGTTTTTTGCGGAAGTAGTAATGGTAACGATGCTTCTATCATAGAGCAATCAAGACAATTGGGTAAAACTTTTGTTTCTAGAGATATTACTTTAGTTTATGGTGGTTCTAAAATTGGAATCATGGGAATAGTTGCTAAAGCAGTAATTGATGGCAGTGGAAAAACAATTGGTGTCATTCCTAAATTTCTTCAAACTAAAGAAATTGTAAATAATAACCTTACAGAGCTTATCATTACCGATAATATGCATGATAGAAAAGTTATTATGTACGATAGAAGCGATGGCTTTATTATCATTCCAGGAGGTTTTGGTACCATGGACGAGTTTTTTGAAATCACTACTTGGGGACAGCTAGGTTTGCATACAAAACCAATTGGTATTTTAAATAGTAATGGCTATTACGATGCATTGATTGCACAATGTAAGATTATGGTAGAAAAAGGCTTTTTAAAACAAGAAAATTTAAATGCTGTAGTTATTGACACTACAATCGATGGACTATTACACAAAATGAATAATTACAAACCACTACCAGCTCCGAAATGGTTAAATAAAGAAGGTTTATAGGATTTAAAATGAGTATACAACAACAAATAGAAACACTACGCGAAGAGTTGCGACAACATAATTATAATTATTATATACTCGATGATGCCACAATTTCTGATTATGAGTTTGATATGAAGTTAAAGGAGCTTCAAGCTTTAGAAGAAAAGTATCTTGAGTTTTTTGATGCCAATTCCCCAAGCCAACGCGTTGGTGGTACGATTACCAAAAACTTTAATACCGTCGTTCATGATTTCCGCATGTATTCTTTAGATAATTCATACTCTAAAGAAGATTTACTGGATTGGGAAACTCGCATAAAAAAAATGGTTGATGGAGACATTCAATATACTTGTGAGTTAAAATATGATGGTGCGTCTATGAACCTTACTTATGAAAACGGTAAACTTATTCGTGCGGTAACTAGAGGCGATGGTGTTCAAGGTGATGAGGTTACTGCAAATATAAAGACTATAAACACAGTACCGCTTCAGCTTAAAGGAGACTATCCAGAGCGTTTTGACATTCGAGGAGAAATTATATTACCAATTGAAGGTTTTCTAAAAATGAATGAAGAGCGAATAGCAAATGACGAAGAGCCTTATCGTAATCCAAGAAATACAGCTTCTGGAAGTTTAAAATTACAAGATAGTGCTGAGGTTGCAAAACGACCTTTAGAGTGTTTATTGTACAGCATAAAAGGAAATAATCTAAATATCACAACACAATCAGAAGGTTTGCAAAAAGCCAGAGAATGGGGTTTTAAGGTTCCAAATGAAGCGAAATTGGTAAATTCTATTGATGCCGTTTTAGAATACGTTGAATATTGGGATGTACATCGTCATGATTTGCCTTATGAAATAGATGGCATTGTTATTAAAGTGAATAATTTATACCAACAAGACGAACTAGGTTTTACAGCAAAAGCACCACGATGGGCAATGGCTTATAAGTTTAAGGCAGAACAAGTTTCGACCAGACTTAACGAAATTACGTATCAAGTTGGTCGTACAGGTGCAATTACGCCAGTAGCGAATTTAGAACCAGTTCAATTAGCAGGAACTACGGTAAAACGCGCTTCTTTACATAATGCAGACCAGATTGAAAAGTTAGATATCAGAGAAGGTGATGAAGTCTATGTAGAAAAAGGAGGAGAGATTATACCAAAAATCATAGCAGTAGATTTATCTAAACGGCCAGAAAACTCTGAGCCAACAACTTATATCTCTAATTGTCCTGAATGTGAAACAGAATTGATTCGTCTTGAAGGCGAGGCAAAACATTACTGTCCAAATTATCACGGTTGTCCACCACAGGTTATTGGTCGTATTCAACATTATATATCCAGAAAAGCAATGGATATAGAAGGTTTAGGAGGAGAAACAGTTGCGCTTTTAGTTAATGGTGGATTAATTGAAGATTATTCTGATTTATATGAACTCACTATTGAAGATGTATTACCATTGGAGCGTATGGCACAAAAAAGTGCAGAAAATTTGGTTAATGGTATTGAGGCTTCAAAACAAATAGCTTTTGAGCGTGTTTTGTTTGCTTTAGGAATACGATATGTTGGTGAAACTGTTGCTAAAAAATTAGCAAAGCATTACAAGTCTATAGATAATTTGATAATCGCTTCAATGATAGATTTAGTAAGTGTTGACGAAATAGGAGAGCGTATTGCAGAAAGTGTTGTTGAATTTTTCTCTTCTTCACAAAATATTCAGATTGTCAATAGATTAAAATCTTTTGGAATACAATTAGAAATTTCTGCAGAAAAATTAGCTAATCAAACCGATAAGTTGTCTGGCAATACCTTTGTTGTATCAGGTGTTTTTGAGTCTGTATCTCGTACTGAGCTTAAAAAACTTATCGAAGATAATGGAGGGAAAGTATCGTCTTCAATATCGTCCAAGACAAGTTACTTAGTGGCAGGAGATAAAATGGGACCTAGTAAGCGTACAAAAGCAGAAAGCTTAAAAGTGCCAATTATTAGCGAATCTGATTTTCTACAAATACTTAATTAAACTAGTATAATAAGTGCTATTTTTCTTATATAAATGTGTTTTTAATCGATTAAAAGCAATTTTATTCGTTTAATTACAAATATTATTATATGTTTGTTCTTAGCTATTAATATAAGGATAACATGATAATCAATAGATTACTTAAAATTGCATTAGTAATTTTAGGTATTACATATATAGTTTTGGAAGTCTCTAAAATTGAGTTGTACAACGACTTTGTTAGTGCGACCCTTTTGGTATTACTGACTTTTTTATACATGAGAAGTGCTGAGACTAAGCTCAAAAAGCGACCTTACTTTTTATATTTCTTAATAACATTTACAGCTTCTGAGTTATTATCTGCGTCTTCTTATTTTGTTTCGTTAATGACTGATACCGTAGATTATAATTATTTTATCAGTAATATATTGTATATGTTGGCTTATATTTTTCTCATTTTAAGATGTGTTTCAACTATGAAGCTTAAAGGAATTTTAAAAGAATTTCCTGTGACATTAATAATCCTTGTTGTTTTAGGTGTTTTTTGTGTTACTCTAATTACAGAAACAGCACAAAACCAGTTAAATACTAGCGAATATATAATAGAGTTTGTCTATAATGTAATCGTGATGACTTTGCTTTCAGTTGCTTTAATAGGATACATGGATAAAGGCGATAACAAGTCAATGCTTTTCTTGATAGGTTCAATGTTTATCTTCTTTTCAGAGATGCTGCAGTTAGCTTACTATTATGTTGAAGAATTACAACATTTAGCAGCTTTATATTCCGTATTCTTGGTGTTAGCTTTCACGTTTTTTTATTTACAATCAAAATTAAAACATCAGAAAAAGAAAGATTTTCATTTTCTTGATTCTAATATTTAGGCCTAAAAATTATTATACAATAATAGTTGCGCCTTCAGCTTTCTTTTCTTTACCATTTTTTAGGTAGAAATCCACTTGCCCAAGGTATAAGCCATAACAGCCTACTTGATTTACTAATACATTTTTACCAACGCTGTTTTTCTCAACAGTTGGCTTTGGCAAAAAAGTATGTGTATGACCACCAATAATAAGGTCAATATCTTTAGTTTGTCGAGCCAATAATAAATCAGAAATATTGTCTGGATTTTTCTTATAATAATAACCCAAGTGAGATAGGCAAATGACTAAATCACATTGCTCATCTTCCTTGAGAATTTTAGACATATCCTGCGCAATTTCTACTGGATAAATGTATTCAGTTTCTTTATAATGTCTTTTACTTACAAGTCCGTCCAACTCAATACCTAATCCAAAAACACCAATTCTAATACCTTCTTTAGTAAATATCTTATACGGTTTTATGTGAGTATCCAGTACAGTATTTTTAAAATTATAATTTGCTGATACAAAATCAAAATTTGCATGAGGAAGTTGAGCGTAAAGCCCATCAATTCCATTGTCAAAATCATGATTGCCAATAGTTGCTAAATCATATTTAAGCATACTCATGAGTTTAAACTCTAATTCACCTCCATAATAGTTAAAATATGGTGTGCCTTGAAAAATATCTCCGGCATCAAGAAGTAAGGTGTTTGGGTTTTCTTTTCTAATTGACTCTACCAAAGAGGCGCGTCTTGCTATACCACCTTTGTTTGCATTTCTACCGTCATCAGGACCAAAAGGGTCTATGTGACTGTGTACATCATTGGTATGTAATATGGTTATCTTTTTTGTAGATGTGTCAATTGCTGATGACGACATTGTTAGCCCACCTAAACCAATTAAAGCACCAGCAGCAGAAGTCTGTTGTATAAATGTTCTTCTTTTCATAATCTAGTTACTTTTAATTTTTGTGAATCTGTCATCGATGCTTGGTTGTAAAGTGTCAATTTTTTTGAAATAATCAATAAGTAAATTTCTGATTTTATAATCTAAATTGATGACACTGTCCTTTGATTTTAAAAAGTGCATTCTGTCTCCACCGTTATATAAGTAATCATTTGTGGCTACATAATATGTTTTTTCATAATTGATAATCGTATTGTTTATTAGCGCTTCATTAATGCTGTAATCAATGTTAAGCGTTAACTTTAAATTCGAAATTGGATGAGCACGTTTTCTACTAGCTAAATAAGATAGCATATCTTTTATTTGCTGACCTTTCATTGGTGCTACAACGACAGTATTATCAAAAGGCATGACTTCATATGCAGTTCGACTAGTTATATTTCCTTTTGAAATTATAGAACGAATGCCGCCATGATTTAAAATAACCATATCTATATTCTTTCCAGTTCGTTTTTTAAAAACTGGATTAGACATTTCTAATACAGCATCAGCCATAAAGTTTCCTATAGCTGTGTTAAGTTCTCCATCACTTTTTGAAAATGTATCTACAGCGTAGGCCAGAGTACTGTCCAAATCTTTGTTTACACTTTCGCGAAAAGGCTTAATGTAAGCCTCAATTTCTGGGTTTGTGGCCAAGCTGTCCGAAATCGATATGCGTTTGCCGACTATTTTTGTTGTTGAATGTTCTTGCTTACAGGATGTTATAAAAAGTATAGTCGTAAGCAATAAGAGTAGTTTATTTTTCATGGATAACTTATGATATGTTAACAAAAAAGTGAAAGCACTTTTGTTAAATTTGCACAAAGTCTAAAGATAGATGTTTTTAAAAGTATTTAAGGAAAAATCAAATCAAAAATTTGTTGACAAAATAGTGTCAAGGCGTAATGTGAGTGTTCATAATACCAAGATTACTTCCGTTGGTGTGCTTTTAAATGATCAAGCATATTATAATTATGATGAGGTCAATTCTTTTTTGGATGAGATTGGTGTGGTGTCTGCTAAAAGAAAATTTTTTACATTCTCAAAGTTAAAAGATGAAGTTAACAATTGGGATGCTATATTTACTCCAAAAGATTTTGGATGGAACGGTAAATTGAAGAATAATGACCTTTCCGATTTTACAAAAACTAAGTTTGATGTACTAATTTGTTATTTTTTAGCAGAGGACCAAGAATTAAAGCAAATTGCAGCCATGTCAATGGCAAATTTTAAAGTCGGTATTTCTAGCAGAGATGAGCGATTATATGATTTGATAATTTATGTCGACAATAAAGACTTTAAAATTTTTAAAGACGAACTAAAAAAATACTTAACCATTTTAAATAAAATATAATGACCAAATTTGTAGGTACAGGTGTCGCGTTGATTACACCTTTTAATAAGGATTTATCAGTGGATTTTGACGCTTTGACAAAGTTAGTGGAGTATAACATTTCTAATAGCATTGAATATTTGGTAATTAGCGGTACTACTGGAGAAAGTGTTACTATAACCAAAGAAGAAAAGGTGTCAATAACTAATCACATTGTTAAAGTAAATGATGGTAGACTACCTTTAGTCCTAGGTATTGGCGGAAATAACACCAAAGAAGTTATTGACGAAATAAACACAACAGATTTGTCTAATATAGATGCGATTCTGTCAGTTTCTCCTTACTATAGTAAACCGACTCAAGAGGGTATGTATGCACATTTCGAAGCTATTTCTAAGGTGTCACCAGTACCAATTATACTATATAACGTGCCAGGTCGAACTTCAAAGAACATGTTACCTGAAACTGTAATTCGTTTAGCAAATGATTTCGACAATATCATAGCCGTAAAAGAAGCAGGGAATAATGTTGGACAATATTTAGAGTTACTAAGAGATAAGCCAAAAGGATTTCATATTATTTCTGGCGATGATGATTTGGCATTGACAGTGACTTTAGCAGGTGGTTCGGGTGTAATATCAGTTATAGGACAAGCATTGCCAAAAGAATTTTCTGATATGATTAGATTAGGTATTGAAAAAAATGCAAAAGATTCGTACGAGATTCATTTTACTATTATGGAGATAATAAATCTTATTTTTTCTGAAAATAACCCAGCAGGTATCAAAGCAGCTTTAAGCGCTTTAAATATAAGCAAACCTCATGTCAGACTTCCTTTAGTAGAGGCAACAGTTAATCTTAAGAATGCTCTTGATATAGAGTTAAAGCAACTGGGTTAACGTTAAACTTCTTTTAAAGTCCATAAAGCAGAATATTAAGCGTGTATTTTAGTCCTAATAATTGTTTTTAAAATCCGTTAATATTGCATACTTTTGCACCCTGTTTTAAATTTATGAGAAAAATAGTTTACATCTTATTATCCGTTTTAGTACTCACGTCTTGTAGTGACTTTCAGAAAGTTATGAAGTCAGAAGATATTGCATTAAAGTTCAAAACAGGAGAAGAGCTTTTTGATGCTGGGAAATACAAAAAAGCAAATCGACTGTTTGAGCAAATAGTTCCTAAGTATAGAGGTAAGCCTCAGGCAGAAAAGCTTATGTATATGCACTCTATGTGTTTTTATAAATTAGAGCAATACTATTTTTCTGGTTACAGATTTGAGCAATTTGTAAACTCATATCCAAAAAGTGAGAAAGCAGAAGAGGCAGCTTTTCTATCAGCTAAAAGTTATTATGAAGAGTCTCCAATTTTTTCAAAAGATATTGAAGAAACGATAAAAGCTATAGAGAAAATGCAGCTTTTCATCAATGGTTATCCAAATTCAGAATACTTAGCCGAAGCCAACGAGTTAGTAAAAGAATTAGACTTTAAACTAGAAAAAAAGGCTTTTGAAATAGCTAAACAGTACAATCATATATATGATTATAAAGCTTCAATAAAATCATTTAATAATTTTTTATTAGATTTCCCTGGGTCATCTTTAAAAGAAGATGCTTTATATTATAAGTTTAATTCAGAGTACAACCTTGCAATATTAAGTATTAAGGGATTAAAACAAGAACGTATAGCAAACGCTTTAGCGGATTACAAAGTTTTAGTTAAGGCTTTTCCTGAAACTAAATATTTAGACGAAGCTACTCAATTGAAAGAAGAATTAGAAAAAGAAAAAAATACAGAGAATAAAAGTTAATCAATATACAATATGGATTTAAAAAAGACAGACGCACCAACAACGACGTTGACTTACAACAGAAATGAAATTGATGCACCAACAGATAATATCTATGAAGCTATTTCTGTTATTGCTAAGCGTGCAGAGCAAATCAATACTGATATCAGAAGAGAATTAGTTGATAAGCTTGAAGAGTTTGCAACTTATAATGATAGTTTAGAGGAGATTTTTGAAAATAAAGAGCAAATTGAAGTATCTAAGTTTTACGAAAAATTGCCTAAGCCACATGCATTAGCAGTAAAAGAGTGGTTAGAAGATAAGATTTACCACAGAAATACTGAGAACGAAACTCAGGAATAATATATTAAATGTCTATTCTTAAAGACAAAAATATTTTACTGGGTGTTACTGCTGGAATTGCAGCATACAAAACAGCTCACTTAGTAAGACAATTCATAAAAGCAGGTGCCAACATCAAAGTAGTGATGACACCTGCTTCTAAGGATTTTATAACGCCACTTACGCTTTCTACACTTTCAAAAAATCCGGTTCACTCTTCATTTACAAACGAGGACGATGATAACGCCGTGTGGAATAACCATGTAGAATTAGGACTTTGGGCAGATTTATTTGTTATTGCGCCAGCTACAGCCAATACATTATCAAAAATGGCTAATGGTTCATGTGATAATTTATTATTAGCGACATACCTTTCGGCAAAATGTCCAGTTTACTTCGCTCCAGCAATGGATTTGGACATGTATAAACATGACTCTACAAAAAACTCTTTCAAAAAGTTAAACGCTTTTGGAAACACAATGATTCCTGCAACTAGTGGAGAATTAGCTAGTGGTTTGGTAGGAGAAGGACGAATGGCAGAACCCGAAGATATACTAGCTTTTATAGAACGTGACGTCATAAGTAAATTACCTTTTAAAGGAAAAAAAATAGTAATTACAGCTGGACCAACTTACGAAGCTATCGACCCAGTTCGCTTTATAGGAAATCATTCTAGTGGAAAAATGGGATTTGAGATTGCTAAAGCCGCATCAAATTTAGGCGCTGAGGTAACTTTAGTTTCAGGTCCAACACATCAAATCATCTCTAATTCTTTAGTAAGCTTAAAACCTGTTATAAGCGCACAAGAGATGTATGATGAGGTTCATAAGCATTATAAATATTGTGATATTGCCATTCTATCTGCTGCAGTTGCAGATTATAGACCAAAGCAAGTTGCGGGTCAGAAAATAAAAAAGGCTGGTTCTACGTTAACTGTAGAGTTAGAAAAAACTAAAGATATTTTAAAATCATTAGGACAAGAAAAAAAGAATCAATTTTTGGTAGGTTTTGCTTTGGAAACAAATAATGAATTGGAGCACGCCAAGGGAAAATTAGAAAGTAAAAATCTTGATTTAATCGTTTTGAATTCTCTAAGAGATAAAGGAGCGGGTTTTGGAGTATCGACAAATAAAGTTACATTTATAACCAAATCAAAACAGGTTATAGAAAACGAGCTAAAGTCAAAAGCAGAAGTTGCTAAAGACTTGATGCAACAAATATTAAAGCAAATAGATGCGTAGACATTTTTTTATACTTTTTCTTTTCATTTCGACATTAGCGATAGCTCAAGAATTAAATTGTGTAGTAACTGTTGTTGCCCAACAAACTGGAAATGATAATAATCAGGTTTTTCAAACATTAGAGCGTCAATTAACTGAATTTATTAATAATACGCAGTGGACAGACAAAAAATTTAAAACCCAAGAGCGTATAAATTGTAGTATGGTTATTAATGTGCAAAACTATAGTAATGACGCTTTTTCTGCTACGTTACAAGTACAATCTTCGAGACCAGTTTTTGGTTCCACATATAGTACACCAGTATATACTTTTAATGATAAAGAATTTCAGTTTCGATATTTAGAATTTCAGAATTTAGTTTTTAATAAAAATCAATTTGAATCTAATCTAATCTCAACACTAGCATTTCATATTTATATGATTTTAGGTATGGATGCAGACACATTTGCTCCAAATGGAGGTAATGATTATTATCGCCAAGCGCAGACCATTGTAGCTTATTCTGCAGGTCAAGGAGGATTGGGTTGGAAATTGGAAGACGGTCTGCAATCGCGCTTTGCCTTGATTGATAATTTATTGTCTCCAACATACAAAGAGTTCAGAAGTACCATGTATTCTTATCATAGAGATGGTTTAGATTTTATGCATAAGGATTTAAAAAAAGCTAAAGAAGAAATTTTATCTTCGGTTTCAGATTTACAAAAAATGCATGGTCGAAGACCAAATTCATTTTTAATGCGTGTCTTTTTTGATTCTAAAGCAAATGAGGTGTCTAGCATATTTAGTGGTGGACCAAGTGTTAATATATCTCAGCTAATTAATACATTAAATAAGATTTCGCCAACAAATGCCTCTAAGTGGAAAAAGATAAAATTCTAAAATTTCCTATTCTGTTTTTCCTTTTCTAGCTATCAAAGTGTAGCTTTGTATATCAAATTATAAACAATTGATAACCTCATTAAGTATAACAAACTACGCGTTAATTGACGCATTAGAAGTCAGTTTTAATAATAGTTTCTCGATTATAACAGGAGAGACTGGTGCAGGTAAGTCTATTCTTTTAGGTGGGTTATCATTAGTTTTGGGTAAACGCGCAGATTTAAGTCAAATCAAAGACAAGTCAAAAAAATGTATTATTGAAGCTGTTTTTGATATAGCAAATTATGATTTGAAGTTTGTTTTTTTTCAAAACGATTTAGATTACGACCCGCAAACTATTATTAGAAGAGAGATATTACCTTCAGGTAAATCAAGGGCTTTCGTTAACGATACTCCTGTTAATTTAGATAGCCTCAATAATTTAAGTAGCCATTTATTAGATATTCATTCACAACATCAAACCCTACAATTGGTCGATGATTCTTATCAATTTAAGGTAATTGATGCAATTGCTAACAATGAGAAGTTATTGTCAGATTATAAGTCTGAATTAACTAGTTATAAGAAATTAAAACAAGAACTAAATAAACTTGAAGCTTCGTTAATCGAAACCAAAAAGGAATACGATTATAATCTTTTTTTATTGAATGAATTACAAGAAGCACAATTAGAAAATATAAATATACAAGAGCTAGAATCTTCTTATGAGCAATTAAGTAATGTCGAAACCATCAATGAAACACTTAGTTATTCTATATCATTACTAAATAATGAAGAATTAGGTGTGATTGAAAGGCTAAATGAAATTAAGCGACAGTTATCAAATATAAGTAGCTTCGGAAAAGAATATGCTTTAATCGAAAGTAGAGTAGAAAGTACGGCTATAGAGTTAGATGATATTTTGACTGAGATAGATAATCTTGAAGGTAAGCTATCTTCTGACCCACAAGAATTAGAAAAAATCAACAGTAAGCTTCTTGTTATCAACAACCTACTGCAGAAACATTCAGTTTTAGATGTTTCTGAATTATTGGATATCAAAGATAGTCTGACTGAGAAAATAGACGTCTCAGAAAATTTGGATTCAAATATCTCAGAAGTAAAAACTCAGATAGAGACTTCAGAAAAAAAATTGAATTTAATTTCTCAAAAATTAAGCAAGAGTAGAGCATCTATTGTCCCAAAATTTATCTCTAATTTAGAAGCTATTTTAGGACAATTGGGTATGACAAATGCTAAGTTTAATATTCAGTTTACAGCTTTAGATACTTTTAAATACAATGGTAAAGATGAGCTTCATTTTTTATTTAAGGCCAATAAAGGCGGTGACTTTAGCGAGCTTAAAAAATCTGCTTCTGGTGGTGAATTATCCAGAATAATGCTTGCTATAAAATCTATTTTGGCTAATTATGTCAAGTTACCAACACTAATGTTTGATGAAATCGATACTGGTGTTTCTGGTGAGATATCAAACAAAATGGGTGATATCATGAAAGTTATGAGTAAAAATATGCAAGTGTTTTCTATTACACATTTACCACAAATAGCATCAAAAGGCGATTGGCACTATAAGGTATACAAGACAGATATCGATAATGTTACTCAAACACAGATGAAACTTTTGACTCAAGAAGAACGTGTTGTAGAATTAGCACAAATGTTAGGCGGAACTAGTATAACAGAATCTGCAATAGCACATGCAAAACAGTTACTTAATTAGTATTATATTTGAAAATTATTTATATACAATAAATTAACAGAACCAACTATGTCATATAACTTATTAAAAGGGAAAAAAGGAATTATTTTTGGAGCATTAGATCCAAATTCTATTGCATGGAAAACTGCAGAACGTGTACATGAAGAAGGCGGAGAATTTGTATTAACCAATGCGCCAATTGCAATGAGAATGGGGCAGATTAACGATTTGGCCGAGAAGACTGGTTCTCAAATTATTCCAGCAGATGCAACCTCTGAAGAAGATTTACAAAATTTAGTTGAAAAGTCTATGGAGATTTTAGGCGGGAAAATAGATTTTGTTCTACACTCAATAGGTATGTCTGTTAACGTAAGAAAAGGTAGAGCATATACTGACCAAAAATACGATTGGACACAAAAAGGAACAGATGTTTCTGCAATGTCTTTTCATAAAGTAATGTCTGCTTTATATAAGAACGATGCTATGAAGGAATGGGGAAGTATTGTTGCGTTAACTTATATGGCAGCACAACGTGTATTCCCTGATTATAATGATATGGCAGATAATAAAGCCTACCTAGAAAGTATTGCACGTAGTTTTGGTTATTTCTTCGGAAGAGACAAAAAAGTAAGAGTAAACACTATTTCTCAATCTCCTACACCAACCACAGCTGGTCAAGGTGTAAAAGGTTTTGATGGTTTTATTGCTTACGCCGAAAAAATGTCACCACTTGGTAATGCAACAGCAATGGATTGTGCCAACTATACAGTAACCTTATTTAGTGACTTGACGAAGCGCGTGACACTTCAAAATTTATATAATGACGGAGGTTTTAGTAACATGGGTGTAAGTGACGCCGTTATGGATGCCTTTGTTGGTGAAGAATAGAAATTAATAAATAGAAATATAAAAAAGCCACTGCAATTGCAGTGGCTTTTTTGTTAATGAACTAACGTGTGTTAGTGTTTTTTGTCGATTATTTGAGAATTTCAACTAATAGTGTTAAAATGATAAATTTTAATTAACATTTTAACATAATTTAACAAACTTCTAATTTAATGATACTTTTTTATGAAAAAAATTACTTTATTGTTAATGCTATTAACGATTTCTTTAACAGCATTTGCTCAGACTACGGTAACCTGTGGGTCTACTACTAATCAATCTGGAGATTGCTATACGTCTAGCGTTAACCTAGATTATTCATATATGTCTTCTGACTCAGCTCAGGTACTAACCATTACGGTAAATGCTGGTGAAGTTGAATCTGGATGGGATGAATTTATAGTTTATGATGGTGAAGATGCTACAGCTACAGAATTATATAATGGCTATGGAACTAGCGGTGACCTAACTGGTCTTACATTTACCACTTCTGGTCCAAATTTATTTGTAAGAATTCAACCAGATGGTAGTGCTGATTGTGGTACAGAAGGTTATGCAACTTTAGATTTTGATGTAGTTTGCGCTACTCCGCCATCAGCTCCTGATTGTGCAACAAACCCAACACCAGTAGATGGTGCAACTAATCAACCCATTGGAACTACAACTTTGACATGGGATACGCCTTTGTCTGGACCATCACCTACAAGTTATGACTTATTTTCTGGACAAATGTCAGATGGGTCTGATTTTGGGTTAGTTGGGAATTATGTAACTAATACAGCAAATGTGACTGTTAGTGGATTCGAAGCAACTATTTATTATCAAGTTGTTCCTAAAAATGGTAATGTTAGTGCAATGGGTTGCCCTATATGGAGTTTGACTACTATTCCAGCTCCAACGGGAGCGTTATGTTCCGATCCAATAGTTGTTAGTAGCTTACCATATAATCAAACAGGAGCAACAACTGAAGGTTTCGGTGACGATTACACTTCAACAAATGTATCATGTAGTACATCATCTTACTTAAATGGTGATGATATTGTTTATGCTTACACACCAGTAGCTGATATTAATGTTGACGTTACACTTGAGAATACTGGTACTTGGGCTGGTTTATTTATATTCTCTGGATGTGAAAATGCTAATGAAGTATTTACAGAATGTTTCGGTAATAGTACTAGTTCTGCAGCTGGTAGCCGAGCAATAGAAGCTGTTGATTTAACTGGTGGTACTACATATTATATTGTGATTTCTACTTTTGCGTCTCCTCAATCAACACCTTTTGATTTATCTATTACTGAAAATACTTGTTCAGATGCTACAGCCACTTTTACTGCTGTAGAAGATTGTGCTAATACTCAATTTACAGTAGATGTTGATATTACTGATTTAGGTTCTGCAACTTCAGTTACTATATCAGATGATCAAGGTAGTTCGACACAGCAAGTTTCTAATACTGGTATTGTAAGTTTTGGACCTTATGCATCTGCTACAAATGTAAATTTTACTGTTATTAATGATCAAGATGCGACTTGTGAAATTTCTGGAAGTGTAGTATTTGGATGTCCACCACCAAATGATGCATGCGTTGACGCTGAAATCTTAACTCTATCTGATACGACGTCTTGCAATAATTTGTTATCAGGTACAACACAAGGTGCATCAACTGATGCTGCTAACGGTTGCTCAACTAGTGGAAGAGATGTATGGTACAGATTTACCTCTGCAGATGCAGGTGATTATTTTGCTTCAGTTACGGAAACTTTTGAATCATTGAGTTCTACGAGTACATATATAACTGCATATTCTGGTTCGTGTGGTGCTTTAACTCAAATCGGTAGTAGTACATCTTGTTTTAATACCGGTACTCTTATAATTGATGCAGCTGCAAACACTACTTATTATTTAAATATTAGAAGTAGTTCTTCTTCAGGTTATACTGAATTTGATATCTGTGTATTTGGAGAACAACCTCCACCACCAAATGATGCATGTGCAGCAGCTATTAATATTGACAATGGAGATGTTTTAAATGGTAACAGTACATTTGCTACCAATGTAGAGGATTTGACACCTTGTAGTGGAGGAGATATAGGTTCTTCATGCGCTTCTGGAGTTAATGACGGAACTATAGATTTTGGTGCAGGGTTGTGGTATTTATATAATTCTTCTGGTAATGAATCAATTACAATACAAGTTGGTGGTTTCGATACTGAAGTACAAGTTTTTGAAGGTACTTGCGGTGCTTTAACATGTGTTGCAGGTGATGATGATAGTGGAACAGGAGGTAATAATTCTCAAGTGTGTTTTGATGCTTTAGTAGCTGCTGACTATTATATATATGTAGACGGTCATAATACAAACACTGGAGCATTTACAATAAGTCTTAATACTGATTCTCCTTTACCACCTGCTAATGATGATTGTGATGATGCAGAGAATATACCAGATACAAGTGTTACTGTTAATGGTACTAATGCAGGGGCAACTGATTCTGCACCAGGAGATGCATGTGTTACAGGTAATGATGTTTGGTACTCATTTACTACTGATGCAAATGGTGGAGATATTACAGTAACTATAGATTCTGGTTTTGAGTATGCTATTTATACAGATTGTGCTGGAACTTTAGCAGATGCTTGTAATACAGGTTTAACTGGTGCTCCTGCTGATACAACTTATTATTTAAGAATTGGTGATGATGGTTCTCCATCAACGAGAGCTGAAGGTACATTTAGTTTCTCTTTAGCAGGTTCTGCGTTATCAACTAGCGATTTTGATACTGAAACAGGATTTACTTACTATCCAAACCCAGTAAAAAACACATTGACACTAAATGCTCAGCAAAATATTGATACTGTAACTATGTACAATATGCTAGGTCAAGAGGTATTAAGATTATCTCCAAACAGTGTAAATGTAACTGTAAACATGGCTAACTTAAGTACTGGTGCATATTTTGCAAAAGTATCTATCTTAGGAAACACGCAAACAGTACGTATAATTAAGCAATAATGTATTAGTTTATTATATTTAAAAGCCACCAATTTTGGTGGCTTTTTATTTTGATTAATTGGTGAAAAATAATTTTGTTTTTTTGTATATTTCCAAATTACCTTTAATAACAATCTTCACGATATGAGATTATATTTATCAATAATCTTTTTCTTAACTTGCTCATCAATTAGTTTTTCTCAATTACTTTTTGATGACGAAGCTGTAATAAGAGGATTAACAGGGATTACAAGCTATGATGGCAATGGAAATGGCCTAAGCTTTGCAGATTATAACAATGATGGATTAGATGATGTTACTCTACCCACAGGAAATGATGAAACTTTAAAATTTTATAAAAACGTCAATGGTGTGTTTGTTGAAGACAGAGTACTTACACCAGCTATAGATTACAAAACACGATCAGTATCATGGGTAGATTATGATAATGATGGAGACAGAGATTTGTTTGTTGTTAGTGACATAGAAGGTAGTAGGCTCTTTAGACAAGATCCTGAATTATTGTTTGTAGATGTTACAGTAAGTTCAGGTCTTTTTACTGATGCGATTGATACTTATAGTGTTTCTTGGGGAGACATTAATAACGATGGTTGTTTAGATTTATTTTATTCAAACCGAACGTTAAACTCGCTGATTACGAATTACTTATTTCAGAGTAATTGTGACGGTACTTTTACTAATATTACATCTACGGCAGGATTATCTCAAGACCCTAGACTTACTTTTGGAGCAAGTTTTTTTGATTATAATAATGATGGATTTCAAGATATCTATGTTATAAATGATAAAAATGGTTCTAATTTTTTATATGAGAACGATGGAGACTCCACTTTTACTGATGTAAGTTCTCAAACATCTACTGGTATAGTTGTCGATGCTATGTCTGTTACCATTGATGATTATAATTCTGATGGTTTTTTTGATATATATATTACCAATACACCAAGTGATGTTGCGACACCAACTTTAGGTAGTGTATTATTAAAAAATGTAAATGGACAATATTTTGAAGACGTATCATCATCATCAGGAACACTATTAGATGGTTGGTGTTGGGGTTCTAACTTTTTTGATGCAGATAACGATATGGATTTAGACTTATATGTGAGTTGTATTTATACGCTTCCTGGCGAAAGGCAATCCTATGGATTTTATCAAAATGACACGTTAGAGGTTTTTTCTGAACCGACAAATATTGGTTTTGCTAATAATGACATTGACAGTCATGGATCAGTTATTGGAGATGCAGATAACGATGGTAAGGTTGATATTGCAGTTGTTAATAATGGTGGACTAGTACCAAATCTTTGGATGAATAAAACGGTAACCACTAATAATTATCTTACTATAAGTTTAGAAGGAACAACAAGCAACAAAGATGGAATAGGCTCCAAAATTGAAATATCTATTAATGGAGTAAAGCAATATCGCTATGTTATTAATGGAGAAGGTTATCTATCTCAAAACTCTTTTAAAGAATTTTTTGGCTTGGGTGAAAATACAGTAGTAGACTATGTCAAAGTATATTGGTTAAGTGGTACTATAGATACGATACTTAATGTAACTGCAAATCAAATTCTTAATATTGTAGAAGGTAGTAACGTTTTGTCAAATCCAAATCTCGAAATTTCAGAAGACTTTTTAATACATCCAAACCCGACTAGTGATAGATTAAGTTTTAAGTCAAGAAATATTATTGAAACCATTACGATGTATAATGTACTAGGTCAAGAGGTTTTTAAATCATATTACGATTCTTTAGAAGTAGATATAGATATATCTAATTTATCTTCTGGGGCGTATTTTGTAAAAACATCATTATCAGGAGTGATTAAAACTTCTCGAATCATAAAGCAATAAGTTAAAAACAAAATTTTTATATTTTTCAAGGCCGCTACTAAGCGGCTTTTTTATTTACAATACTTACATTTGTTTTATGACACAGTTAAGCTATTCGTTTATAATACCTGTTTATAACCGACCAAAAGAGATTGAAGAACTCTTAGAAAGTTTTTTAAATCTCGAAGGCAATTTCGATTATGAAATTGTTATAGTCGAAGACGGTTCTACAGAAACTTCTGAAAATGTTATTTGTAGTTATATAGATAAGCTTAATATATCATACTATTTCAAAAGTAATTCAGGGCCTGGAGATTCTCGAAATTATGGTATGCAACGTGCAAAAGGGAATTATTATATAATATTAGATTCTGATGTTATTTTACCAGAACAGTATCTGCAAGAAGTAGATAATTTTTTAAAGCAAAAATTTTATCATTGTTTTGGTGGTCCAGATGGTGCACATGATTCATTTAGTGATTTACAGAAAGCTATTAACTTTTCGATGACTTCATTTATGACAACAGGAGGCATAAGAGGTGGAAGCGAAGCTATTGAAAATTTTCAGCCTAGAAGTTTTAATTTAGGTCTTTCTCAAGAAGCATACAAAGCAACAAAAGGATTTGGAAAAATCCATCCTGGAGAGGATCCAGATTTGATATTACGTTTATGGGAAATGGGATACAAAACTTCACTAATAAAAAATGCTTTTGTTTATCATAAAAGACGGATTTCGTGGAATAGGTTCTATAAACAAGTCAATAAATTTGGACAAGTAAGGCCAATACTCAATAAGTGGCATCCTAGTTCTGCGAAGATAACGTATTGGTTCCCAACCTTATTTTTGTTTGTTTTTGTTATTTCGCTACTTTTATCATTTGTTGGCTTATATCATTTACTGTTACTATACGGGATTTATTTTTTAATTCTTTTTGCAAGTTCATTTTTAGTGACAAAAAATATAAAAGTTGCAATTATGTCTATTGGAGCAACTTGTATTCAATTTTATGGCTATGGAATAGGTTTTTTTAAATCGACCATAAAATTATTGACCACAAAAAAATCAGCTGAGACAATTTTTCCTAACTTGTTTTTTAAATGAAAAAAGCAGTTTCAAAATATTTTTTTAAAATCTTTAAAAAGCGAAATGTAAAGCGCTTCAGTTTTTTTTTAGGAGCTGCATTTTTCTTCTTAATGCTTACCAAATTATCTCAAACATATACCCATACTATAGATTTAGAGATAAATCTCTATAATTTAGAGGACGAAGTTATTGTTTTAGAGGATTCATTATCATTCTCAAAAGTTACAATGAAAGCAAAAGGATTTAGTCTTTTGAAATACATGTTTAACAATCCTAAGGAGATTAATATAGATGCTCGAAGTGAAACTGTTAAAAGGGGTAAACAAATATTATGGGATATTAGTAATAATAAATACCAACTTAACGAAGCATTTGGCAACTCTGTTGAGATTTTAGACATAAAGCCTGATACTATCTATTTCACTATTGATGTATTAGCATCTAAAAAAGTACCAGTAAAACTGATGAAAGATATTACTTATGCCACAGGTTTTGATGTTATTAATGAGCTAAGACTTTCTCAGGATTCTGTGAAAATAATTGGATCAAAAAGATATATAGATACTATAAGTGTTATCAATACAGAACCGCTTGATTTGAAAAATATAAATTCTGATATATCAGAAGAAATAGCTTTTATGAATACTGGTTCTGATATTGAAATTTTACCAAAAACACTTAGCGTAAAAGGTACTGTAAAACGTTTCACTGAAGGTAAATTCTCTATTCCAATTGATTTAATTAACACGCCAATAGGTAAGAGTGTGAATTTTTTTCCAAAAAATATTGACCTTATCTATTATGTAGATGTTGAAAATTTTAAAAATGTAAAGCAAGAAGACTTTAAGGTAGTGTGTGATTTTTCTAAATTAAACAATCAATATCAAAATAACCTGGAACTCCAAGTCCTAGAGTCTTCAAGTTTGGTTAAAAGTGTGCGTTTAGTTCAAAATAGAGTAGAATTTATAATATCCGATTAGTGCAAGACATCAAAAAACAAATAATTGTTGGTATTACTGGCGGAATAGGAAGCGGTAAAACAACCATTTCAAAATACTTTGAAGCCTTAGGTATACCAGTATATCATGCAGATTTTGAGGCAAAAGCACTAATGAATCGCTCAAAAGTTATAAGAAGAAAACTTATAGCTCTGTTTGGTGATAATACATATAAAAATGGAGCTTTGAATAGAGATTATCTTCGGAGCAAAATATTTAATAATAAAGATTTACTGACACAAATGAATGCAATTGTGCATCCAAAAGTTGGAGCTCATTTTAAACGCTGGATAAAAAAGCAAGATGCACCTT
The DNA here is from genome assembly GCF_002163855.1 of Winogradskyella sp. PC-19. Classification (NCBI taxonomy): domain Bacteria; kingdom Pseudomonadati; phylum Bacteroidota; class Flavobacteriia; order Flavobacteriales; family Flavobacteriaceae; genus Winogradskyella; species Winogradskyella sp. PC-19. The sequence goes on from NZ_CP019332.1 coordinate 46,096, forward strand.
ATGTACTTAAAGAAGTGGCTATAATTTTTGAGAATAATCTACAAAGTCAATATGATTATATAATTACTGTAGTTGCAGATAAAGAAGAGCGTATAAAACGCGTTATACAAAGAGATAATACGTCTCGAGATTCTGTAGAATCTATAATATTGAATCAACTTCCTGATGAAGAAAAGATAAATAAATCTGATTTTATTATAGAAAATGATGATTTAGAGATTGCTAAAAGTCAAGTTCAAAAAACACATAAAGCGTTGATTAATAATATTTAATGCTCTAAATTTTAACATTTGTGTTAATGTAAGGTTAAACACAATTTATGCTAAATGCTAAAATGTTAAATTTGATGCGATGAACAAAAAGCTTTTCGTGTTATTGGTAGTATTAATGAGTCTATCGCTTATTGGTATAATTTTCGTTCAATCATTTTTTATTAATAGAAGTTTAGAAAACGAGCGGCAGCAGTTTACTTTGAATGTAAAGACAGCTTTAAGCTATGTTTCTAAACAGATTGATGATTATGAATTTAGAAATTACTACGATAACATTCAGCCTATTTTAAGGGATAAAGCAAGAGCGGATTCAACTTCTGTTCAGCGTTTATTTTTTGAATTTGAAGACAAGGAAAGTGATCAAACAATAGTTCATCAAAATATAATTTTAGAAGAGCGCTTTAAAGTGCCCTCTTTGTTCTTTGAAATAGATGCAGATAGTACCGACTTCAGTAATTTTACTAATGAGAAGACAACTGAGGTTTTCAAAAATTCTACTATCGATGGGTCAATGGAAAGTGTGTCAAGGGTTAGAGAGTTTGATGATATGTCTGACGACACCAAGAATTTTCTACAAAGAGATGCTTTTAAATCCTTAATTAGTGCCTATAATTACCCGATCTACAAAAGGGTTAGTCCGGAATTGATAGATTCTTTTATTAGTAAGAATCTTGATGAACAAGGTATCGAAATCAAATACGAATATGCCATTTTTGATAACGATTTATCAACTAAAATTAGAACAGATAATTTTGAGAAAACAGATAATTCTTATGGGGTTCCTATCTTTTTAGATAATAATGATGAAAGTACTTTTAATCTTTGGGTAGATTTTCCCGAACGTAATAGCTTTTTAATATCGACGATACTTTGGATGATAGTTTTGTCAATAATTTTTACCTCAGTAATTATAGTAGCATATACAAGTGCGATATATCAATTAATTAAGCAACGCCAAATATCACAGATTAAAACAGATTTTATCAATAATATGACGCATGAATTTAAGACGCCAATAGCAACAATTAATTTGGCTTTAGATTCTATAAGAAACCCTAAAATCATTGACGATAAGGAAAAAGTGTTGCGTTATTTGGGCATGATAAAAGAAGAGAATAAACGTATGCATGCTCAAGTAGAAAATGTACTAAGAATTTCTAAGCTCGAAAAAAATGAGCTTAATATAAGTAAGGAACGCCTTAAGTTTCACGACATAGTAGAAGATGCTGTAACGCATGTTCAGCTTATTGTCGAGGACAGAAAAGGTTATATAAAATTGCATCTAAATGCTGCCAAGTCATCAATACTGGCAAACGAAACACATTTTACAAATGTGATTGTAAATATATTTGATAATGCAATTAAGTATTCTGATGACGCTCCAAAGATTGATGTTTATTCAGAGAATATAGGAAACAGTGTTCTTGTAAAAATATCTGATCAAGGAAATGGTATGTCAAAACAAGTTCAGAAAAAGGTGTTCGAAAAGTTTTACAGAGAACACACAGGAAATGTACATAATGTAAAAGGTCACGGTTTAGGGTTGGCTTACGTTAAAAGAATAATAGATGACCATCAAGGTCACATATCAGTAGAAAGTGAAAAAGGAAAAGGTAGCACCTTTACAATAAGGCTACCATTAATATCATAATATTATGGAAGAGCAAAACAAAAAAATATTATTAGTAGAGGACGATCCAAATTTTGGAACTGTACTTAAAGACTATTTAATCATGAACGACTTTGATGTAGTTCATGCAAAAAATGGTATGGAAGGTTTCGAAAAGTTTAAGAAAGATGATTATGATCTTTGTATACTTGATGTCATGATGCCTTACAAGGACGGTTTTACTCTAGCTAAAGAAATTAGAGAGAAGAATACTGATGTTCCTATTGTTTTTTTAACGGCTAAGGCAATGAAAGAAGATGTCTTAAAAGGTTATAAAGTAGGAGCAGACGACTACTTAAACAAACCTTTTGATAGTGAGGTCTTATTGATGAAGATTAAGGCTATTATGCAGCGTAAAGCAACTGATAGTGTTGCTGACAGTAAGCAGTTTGAGTTTGTTATTGGTAATTTTCATTTAAACTCTAAACTTCGTTTCTTATCTCTTAATGGTGGTGATCCAGAAAAACTATCTCCAAAAGAAAATGAGCTTTTAAGGTTATTGGCTTTACACGAAAACGATTTAATGCCACGTGAATTAGCATTAACTAAAATATGGAGAGATGATAATTATTTCACATCTCGAAGTATGGATGTTTATATAGCAAAATTACGTAAGTATTTAAAGCCAGATCCAAATGTAGAAATTCTAAACATACACGGTGAAGGATTTCGATTGGTAATCAACAAGTAGTTACAATAATAAAAAGATAAAAAACCAGCTATTTAGCTGGTTTTTTGTTTTCAATATAAGATGTGATTAGATTAACGTCTTCTAAATAATCAAACCATTTAATAGTTTCATCTTTTCTATACCATGTTAGTTGACGTTTTGCGAATCGGCGTGTGTTTTTCTTAATTTCAGAAATAGCAAAATCTAAAGTCCATTCACCTTCGAAATGTTTGAACAATTCTTTATAGCCAACTGTATTTAAGGCATTAAGCTTTTTTTGTGGTAACAATCTTCTTGCTTCATCAACCAATCCGTTTTCTATCATAATATCTACACGTCTATTAATACGGTCGTAAATAATTTCTCTTTCGGCTTTAATACCTATAGAAATTGTTTTAAATGGTCTTTTGGTTTTATTCTTAGATAAGAAACTCGAATAAGGCTTACCTGTACCAATACATATTTCTAAAGCTCTTATAAGACGTTGTGGGTTGTTAATAGCAATTGTATTGTATGAGGTTTGATCTAACTCTTTCAGTTGTAACTGAAGTATTTTAATACCTTCAGTTTCTAGCTTTAGATTTAATTCTTCTCTAATTTTTTTAGGAATATCAGGAAAAATATCTAAACCATTAATGACTGCATTACTATATAAGCCAGAACCTCCAACCATTACTATTACATCTTGAGTCTTAAACAGTTCTTTTAATTTATTAATGGCCTCTTTTTCATAATGACCTACATTATAAGGCTCTTCTACTGATATATGTTGTATAAAATGATGTTTTGCAGAAGCTAGTTCTATCTTGTTAGGAACGGCAGTTCCAATAGTCATTTCTTTAAAAAATTGTCTAGAATCTGAAGAAATTATTTCTGTGTTAAAATACTGAGCCAATTTAATACTTAATGCAGTTTTACCAATTCCGGTAGGTCCAACTATTGAAATAAGTGTCTTACTCATGATGTAATACTTCTCCACATTTATAACAAAACTCAGCGTTATCTTTATGATTCTGAGCCAAACAACTCCTGCAAGACTGAGAATTTGTATCGATTTGAGACTTCGTTACGTCTGCTTTTCCATTCTCAGATTTTTTACTACTGCTCTTTGCATATTCGGCAGAGACAATTCCTGTAGGTACAGCAATTATACCGTAACCCAAAATCATTATTATTGTAGTTATAAACTGGCCTAAGGGTGTTTGTGGAGCTATGTCACCAAAACCTACAGTCGTTAGTGTCACGATACACCAATATACACTTTTAGGGATGTTTGTAAATCCATTAGCTTCTCCTTCAACCAAATACATTATGGTGCCAAATACTACAGAAGATACCATTACAGCAAATAAGAAAACTAAAATTTTAATACGGCTCGCAATAATCGAGTCTTTTAATTGATTTGAAGCTCCTAGATAGCGTGCTAGTTTTAAAATCCTAAAAACTCGCAATAATCTCAGCGCTCGGAGCGTTACAAGCGCTTGAGCGCCTCCAAATAAAAATGTTACATACATCGGAATGGTTGACAAAAAGTCTATTATCCCAAAAAAGCTAAAAATGTACTTGAATGGCTTTTTTATACTAACCACTCTGAGTATATATTCTATACTAAACAATATAGTTACAATCCATTCTCCGTAATAAAGTAGATCATGATATTTTTTGTCTATACTATTTACACTTTCGAGCATAACTAAAACTATACTCAGTATTATAAAAACTAGTAATAAAACATCAAACCATTTTCCAGAAGGCGTATCTGCTTCATAAATTATTTCATGAAGTTTAGTACGCCAATTATGTTTTTTTGTTGCTTCCACGTTTTAAATTTACAAAAGATAGGGTTATTTTTTCTCTAAAACGACAACACTATTATTTTGTAAGTCTATAATTTGACCCATAAAAGCTTTTAAGGCTTCATAATAACTAGCATCATAAATTGGTTTGTCTAATTTAATACGAACAAATACTGATAGTTTTTCTTCGTTAGCTGATGTACTAAAAGTTACTAAGCCACCTTTGTTAGGTAATGCAAAATTTATTGGTTTTGGCAGTTCGACAACTTTTAATTTGTCACCAAGTTCTACTTCAATAGCATAATTAAACAATTGTTTATAGCCAAAATCAATTGGATAGGTACGTTGTTCTAGTTTGAAGGGATTTTCTTCATAAAACTTGTAAATAAATGGATTGAAATAGATTTTATCACCAACAAACTCTTCTTCATGTAAGACTTCTAATACTTCCGAAAACTTATTATCGTTTTTGTTTTTTGACAAAACTTCGTGTTTTTCAATAGTGCTGTTAGTGTAACTACTTTTTAAGCGTTCTAGGTATACTGAAGAATTTTCGTGATATAATTTTTTCTTTGCATGAGAGTTATATCCAGTTACTGAAATGTTTACATCTCCTTTTAGTTGGTTGTTTTCTGATAACTTGTATTTAGCACCGATTTGAATTGTAGAATATTGTCCAGGCGCTATATCTTCCCAATAACTACCATATTCGGTATCATTGACCCTACCATACTGATTAAGACAATAAAAAGGCAATTCTCCAAAGCTTAAGTACGGGTTTGTGGCATCCAAATAGTACGTTTCATCTTTTATAACAAGCTTTACTATTGTATAATCAAAATCAGTAAGTACTGGGTAGACTTTTGTGGCTAAACCATTGTCTCTTGTAGAGACTAACATCGCATAAGATTCTAATCCTTCGGCATGTAATAGGTTTTGTAATAATAGATTTATCTCAAATGCATTACCACCTTTTTCTTCTAGAAGACGTTTTATAGAAGCGTCATATCTTCCAGATTTACTATCCCATATATAGTTGTCTAATACATACTGATAAATGGCCTTTGCTTTTTCTTTTGTATCTTTAATACTAGTGATTGGAGGTGGAAGTAGTTCTTTTACTAGCTTTTTTTTATTTATCTGTCTACCAAAGTCAGAGTCCGCTTTCAGTTCACCATCAACATCTTCCCATGATTTTGTAATCTTGTCTACCGAACCGTTAAACTGTTTTACTACACTTAATTCGTATTCTATTCTAGACAAATAATTAGCTTTTGTGGTTGTATATTTTTCTTTTCTGTATGCTGGTATATCAGTCATTACATATCTATAAACGGCACAGTTCGCATACGCACCTCTACCAGCTTCTAGACAATTATAATCTATGTTGTTAGTATTTACTTTTAATGGAATGGAACCAACTAGTTTTATGTTATAGTCATAGTTTCCAGGTATACTAGCATTAAGTTCACTGTAAAGCGTTGGTATATCATGCTGAAAGCTCCATGGCACAAACTTATTAATAAAATTGGTAGTCTTAGTGTAACTGTAGGTAATTATGCTACCGACTTTTACGTTAGGAAAAACAAGCCTAGCTACTTCATATGTGTCATTTTTCTCGGTATAAATAGCATCTTGTGACATGTTTGTTATAACAGGTTTTCCATTTTCTAGATTATGAACTTGTACCGAAACATCTTTTAAATTTTCTCTTGAATCTTTACCAATATAAAGCGGTATTTCAACCTTTCCGTGTTTCAACCCTTCTTTATTAAGAATTTTAATTTTTTGATTCGTTTTAATATTAAGACGCCATGTGTCTTTATTAAAAAAAGCATTACCGTAATCGTATATGATAAGTGCTTCTGCAGCTGGATCCTTCTCATAAGTATTTGTTTCTAACTCTTGTTTGGTAACGTTCATACCAATTTCAAATACCTGAGCATTTGTGGATAATGAAAATAAAATGATAAGAAGGAAAATGTATTTTTTCATATTCTAAAATGTAGAAATTTTTATTCTTTTCTTGTTTCGTCTAACGTAAGATTGTATGATATGTTGATTATCTCTGTTATTTGACATGGGTGTAATTAGAGAGAGTAAAACTTCAGTATTATTAATTTGATGATTCAAATCAAAAAAACCTAGGCCTTTAAATGTGCCATTTTCAATGACAACAACACTTTTTTCATCAACATACCTTCCGCGGTCTATAATGAGCATATTTTTGTTTTCGTAAGAATGTAAATCTATAAAATTATAGATACGATTATTATAAGCTTCTACAGATTCTTTATTGATACATGCACCATGACACTCTTCAATACCATAATTAAAACAACTTGATTTGGTTTTTTCGAGACCAGTGAGTTTTTGACAGAGTTCATAATTAATAACGGCATTATTAATAAAGTGGTTTGCACTTTGTCTATTTGTAAAGGTTGTTATTGGGGTTTCTGCTTTTGTTGCACTATCTACTCGTAGATTTACGTAACCATTAGTGTCAGTAAACTGATAAAGTCCATGCGAAAACAAGTGCTTTTTTAAGGCTCTGTTAAGTAATGGTTTGTTCTTTTTAATCTCTTCACTTTCTTTTAATAATGCAATAAGTTCACTTCCTGTTTTTTCGTAAGATACCGAAGAGACTAGTGCCTGAATTTTTTTTGATTTAGAATTGGTACCAGTAAAGTGTTGGGTAATTCGTTTTTTGATATTGTTACTTTTTCCAATATAAATAATTTCACTTGCTTCATTATGAATGTAGTAAACACCAGTTTCATTTGGCATTTCCTCAACTATAGCTTTTAAGTTCGAAGCTATTTTTGATTTTTGTTCAGTCTTTACAGCTTGTGTGATAATTTCCTTTTTAAGGTCTTTATTTAATAGCATTTTAAAGAGCTTGACAGTAGCTTTTGCGTCACCGTCAGCGCGATGCCTATCACTAATAGCAATCCCTAAAGCACGAGTTAATTTGCCTAAACTATATGATTCCATATCCGGAATCAATTGTTTAGATAGCTCGACTGTACAAAGTGTTTTTCTTTTATATGGAAAACCTAAACGTTTGAATTCTGTCTTTAAAATACGGTAGTCAAAAGAAGAGTTATGTGCTACAATAATACAGCCTTCAGTAATTTCTACAATACGTTTTGCAACCTGATAGAATTTTGGTGCATTTCGTAACATCTTACTATTTATACCTGTAAGATTAACTACAAAAGGCTGAATTTCTCGTTCTGGATTAACAAGACTTATAAATTGGTCTACTATTTCATGGCCGTCAAATTTATATATAGCAATTTCTGTAATGCCTTCTTCGTTAAATTTTCCGCCAGTAGTTTCTATGTCAAGTATTGCGTAAATAGGAGTATTTCTGTTTGGATTTAAAAAGTGAAGATAGTTGTATTTATAAGATTTTCAAAAGAGAATTAATTGTAATTTCTTGCTCCAAAAATACTGCTACCAACACGTATCATAGTACTGCCACAATCTATGGCTATTTGGTAATCACCACTCATACCCATACTAATAGTTTGTAATTTACAGTTATGACTATCAACTTCAGGAAGTTCTGTAAATGTAGATTTTAGAAGGTTAAATTCACTCTCGACTTGTTGCATATCATCAGTGAATGTTGCCATACCCATTAGGCCAACAATTTTGATGTTTTCTAATTCCAAAAGTTCGTCTGAAGTTAAAATGCTTTTTGCATCTTCGGGCGATAAACCAAATTTGCTATCTTCTTTTGCTATTTTAATTTGAAGTAGACAATTAATGATACGTTGGTGTTTTTTTGCTTGTTTGTTTATTTCTTTAAGTAGTTTTAAGCTGTCTACACCATGAATTAAATCCACAAACTCAGCCATGTATTTGACCTTGTTGCGCTGTACATGACCAATCATATGCCATTGTATGTCTTTTGGCATAGTTTCCCATTTGTCAGCCATTTCTTGGATTTTATTTTCTCCAAAAATGCGTTGACCAGCATCGTAAGCTTCCATTAAGGCACTAATAGGTTTTGTTTTAGAAACGGCTACTAAAACGACATGATTTGGTAATTGAGACTTTATTTTATTTAGATTTTGTTTTATGTTCATCGTCATTCAATAATATGTAGATTTATATACTCACAATCATGTTCGTTTCCGTAAATATAAAAAGGTTTTATAATTGGAAAGTTTTTAAATAATTCTCCGTCATTTTCAGAAAGAACTTCATTTAATAATAAAAAATATTTGTATTTGTAGGATTCATAAATACAATTATAAAGTTCAAAATCATTTATGAGTTGGTTGTATAAATCTAATTCATCAACTATTCTTTCAAAATCGAAAAGAGGCTTACTAAAAGACGTAGAATCGATTTTTTTTTCAAATTGAAATAATTGGTTTGAGTAATCATAGTCAAAATATTCAGGATTTTTTAAGATAGGAAAATCTCCTTTTCCATAAATTGAACACCAAGACTCAGAAAGATTATCGAATGAAATAAATAAAACCTGTCTTTCTAAAGAATCAAATTTGTCTAAATTTTCTCTTTGAAGTTTAGAAATTATTTTCTTTAAATCTGATTTCAAATTATTTTTTAGTAAAATTTCGTCAAACTCAAATTTTACTAACTTTTCAAATATTGAAGAAATTTTAAAGTTTTTTAGGGAGTTTTTAACTTCAGTTATTTCGATTTCATCCATCCGAAAATATACTTCTCTAGTATAGTTATTTAATACTATCTCATTGTTATCAATTAAATAATCTACAAAGTTTTTATAGTTCAGACTCTTAACTCTATTAAAGTTTTTGTCAAATAAATACTGTAAGTTTTTTCTAATATTTTCCGATTGACCTACTACTTCCATAACATCTAAATCTCAAAACTCATAAATAGTAACACCACTTCGTAACTTAGGCTCAATATAAGTGCTCTTTGGTGGCATTTTTAGACCTTCGTCCGCTATGGCTTTCATTTGTTCAATTGTTGCTGGAATCATACCAAAACCAACTTTGAATTCGTTACTATCGACCATACTTTTTAAATTAACGATATCTTTTTTACCGCTTAAATAATCTATACGCGTATTATTGCGTAAATCGTCAATGCCTAGTATTGGTTTTAAAACGGTGTCATAAAGTAATTGTGCGTCCAAAGCATCAAGAGATGTTTTAAATTTATAATCATTTTTTCTGAGGTATAAGGAGTAGAATTCTCCATCTAAATACATACTAAAATGATGTGCTTTAGACGGTTTGTAAGGCATAATACCTCTATTTTCGATACGATACACAGTATCTAATTGAATTAAAAACTCTTCTTTGGACATGCCGTTTAAGTCTCTTATAACTCTGTAAAACTCATGAAGTTTTAATTCAGATTCAGGAATCAAAAAACTCATAAAAGAGTTATAAGTTTCGTTGCCAGTATGATTATTGTTTTCAGCTTTTAATTCTTTTTGCAAAAGCGTAGATGAAGACGAACGGTGATGTCCATCTGCAATATAGAGTACTTCCATTTCTGTAAAAGCATCAGAAATAACACTAATGTCATTTTCGTTATCTATTTGCCATAAATAATGAGTGTCTCTATATGTAGTCGTAAATTCAAACTCAGCGCGTTGTTTCTGTATTTCTGAAACTATGATTGAAATATTATCATTATCAGGATAGGTGAGTAGTACAGGTTCGGCATTGAAACCTACTGTTTTTAGATAGTCTTTAAAGACAGTCTCACGACTTTCGATAGTATCCTCGTGTTTTTTTATAACATCATTTTTGTAGTCCTCGACACTGGCTGCAGCAACAATACCATTAAAGACTTGATGGTCTCTGTCTACAATGCGATAGATATAAAAAGATGCTTTTTTATCCTGAACAAAGACACCATCTTCTTTAAACTCTTGATACCTGTTTTTTACGAGTTGGTAACGTTCTTTACCAGATATCTCCTTATCATATTTATAACCAGGATTTACAATGTGTAAAAAAGAATACGGATTGTAGTCTAATCGTGCTTCGCGTTCTGGCTGAGTATAACTTTGATATGAGCGAGATGCCACTAAACTTACTTTATCTCGTGTTGGACGTACTGCTCTAAATGGAGTTATTTTTGCCAAATTAGTATCCTATTTAGAAAATTGTTTAGCTACATTTTCTGCTTTTCTACTTTCTGAATAGTCATAGAAGCCTTCACCAGATTTTACACCAAGTTTACCAGCACGAACCATATTTACTAATAATGGACATGGTGCATACTTTGGGTTTTTAAATCCGTCGTACATAACGTTTAATATAGACAAACAAACATCTAGACCAATAAAGTCTGCTAGTTGAAGTGGTCCCATTGGGTGTGCCATACCAAGCTTCATTACAGTATCAATTTCTGTAACACCAGCTACACCATTATAAAGCGTTTCAATAGCTTCATTAAGCATTGGCATTAATATACGGTTTGCTACAAAACCTGGATAATCATTAACTTCTGTAGGGATTTTACCTAATGTTTTAGATAATTCCATAATCGTATTAGTCACTTCATCACTTGTATTATAACCTCTGATGATTTCAACCAGTTTCATAATTGGTACAGGATTCATAAAATGCATACCAATAACTAGTTCTGGTCTAGATGTTACAGCACCAATTTGTGTGATTGAAATTGAGGAAGTGTTTGTGGCTAAAATAGTATCATCAGGACATGCCTCATCAAGCTCTCTGAATATTTTAAGTTTTAAATCTAAATTTTCTGTTGCTGCTTCGACTACTAAGCTGGCAGATTCAACGCCTTCAGTGATACTTGTAAAAGTTTCTATGTTTCCTAATGTTTCAGATTTATCATCTTCTGATATTCTTTCTTTAGCCACCATTCTATCTAAATTTTTAGCAATGGTATCCATGCCTTTTTTTAGAGATGCTTCACTTATGTCTATTAGTTGAACTTTAAAACCAGATTGTGCAAATGTGTGGGCTATTCCATTACCCATCGTTCCTGCGCCTATGACTGCTACGTTTTTCATTGAGAATTATATTTATTCCTATTTAAATAAGAATTTATTTAATTAATTATTTGAATTGTTTTGTGAGAATTAAAATTGATTGATAATCATATTTGCAACACGCAAAGCCTCAGTACCATCATGTAGGGTTACTACTGGTTTTGTGTTGTTATTAATTGCGTCAGCAAATGTTTCTAACTCGTCTAAAATTGCATTATTGTTTTCTATTTCAGGATTGTCGAAATAGATTTGTTTTTTTAAGCCTTCAGCATTTTGAAGAATCATATCGAAATCACCAGGGTTTTCTGGAGCATCTTTCATTTTTACAACTTCACATTTCTTTTCTAAGAAATCTACTGATATATAAGCATCCTTTTGAAAGAAACGTGTTTTGCGCATGTTTTTTAATGAAATACGACTTGCTGTTAAGTTAGCTACACAACCATTTTTAAATTCAATACGGGCATTAGCAATATCTGGAGTTTCACTAATTACAGAAACACCACTTGCGGATATGTGCTTCACAGGTGAGTTAACAACACTTAAAATAATGTCTATATCGTGTATCATTAAGTCCAAAACCACAGGGACATCAGTTCCTCGAGGGTTAAATTCTGCAAGACGATGTGTCTCGATAAACATTGGGTTTTCTATCTGGTCTTTTACACCAATAAAAGCAGGATTAAAACGCTCTACGTGACCAACTTGCCCTTTAACGCCGTGCTCTGCAACCAAAGTTCTAATAGTTTCAGCCTCTTCGACTGTATTTGTAATTGGCTTTTCAATAAAAATATGTTTGCCTTTCGAAATTGCTTTTTTTGCACAATCATAATGGCTTAGTGTAGGTGTTACAATATCTACAACATCTACAGCATCAATCAATGCATCAATTGTATCAAAGTATTTGTAACCAAATTCTTCGACAACTTTTTGAGCATTTTCGGGATCAGCATCGTAAAAGCCAACTAGGTTATATTTTTTAGATTGGTTGAGTAATCTTAGATGAATTTTTCCAAGGTGACCAGCACCAAGAACACCAGCGTTTAGCATGTTTTTCTGTTTTTCACAAAAATAATCGTTTTCAATGAAAAATATCGAAAAGCAATTATAAAAAACTATTAATTCAATAATATAATACTGAATAAAATTATGTTGGAATTTGCTGTTTGTTGAATTATTTTAGCATTAACTAAACTACCATTTTTGAAAGATACATTTAAGCATCAAGGTATGCGACAACAATTAGTTCAGATTCTTATAGATAAAGGAATAAAGGACGAAAAAGTTATGGCGGCTATTGCAAAAATACCAAGACACTTGTTTATGGATTCTGGTTTTATAGATCATGCATATCAAGACAAGGCGTTTCCTATTGGTGCAGATCAGACCATTTCTCAACCATACACTGTCGCTTTTCAATCTGAGTTGATGCAAATAAAATCTGGAGATAAAGTTCTTGAAATAGGAACGGGTAGTGGTTATCAAACTGCTGTATTAATAGAGTTAGGTGCTAAGGTATTTTCTATTGAACGCCAAAAAGAGCTGTTTAAAAAAACATCTAAATTTTTACCAAAATTAGGTTATCGTGCTAAGAAATTAATTTTTGGCGATGGCTATAAGGGCTTACCTGATGAAGCACCTTTTAAAAGTATAATTGTTACTGCTGGCGCACCGTTTGTTCCCAAACCACTATTATCTCAATTAGAAATTGGCGGACGCTTGATTATCCCTGTAGGAGACGCTATACAAACAATGAACCTTTTCATAAGAAAAGGACCAAAGGAATTTGAACAGCACGAACTCGGTGAGTTTCGTTTTGTGCCCCTTTTAGAGGATAAGAATTGATGTGTATCAGATATTTATTAATGAAATCTTACTTTTTGAATACTAAAATTCATATTTAAATATATATAATAATATTTCTGGCAGATTATTATTATTTTAGTTATCCCTGATAATCAAATTAATAAATAAACCTACATCTAATGCCTGCTAAATTAACTAACGCTTTCCTGTGCTCTATATGCATAATATTTATTTCATTCTCTCAAAATAAAAATAGTAAAGCACCTTTATTAGATGTAGTTGCTACTAATTTTAATGCAGTAGAGTTAGATTCTATTTCTAAAGAACTCCTTACTGAGTTTAGGAGAGCTAATTATAATGTAATTCTCGAAAAAGGACCAGCGCTTTTAAAAAATGCAATTGCTTTGAATGATTCTGAGCTAGAGTTAAGAATGAGCAATGCTATTGGTAATACTTTTATTCAACTTGAAGATTTTGATAATGCAAACCTGTTTTTTAACAAAGCATTGAAGGTGTCTGAAAAACAAAACGATACGCTTGCAGTAGTAAATACATATATAAATTTTGGGAATACCTATTTTAAGACTGATAGAAAAAAATCTGCAGAGTATTTTGAAAAAGGGTTGAAGATTGATTATGGTGGAAAAAGAAGTAATCTTGTTAAATACATCTTGCACAATAACCTTGCAGAGCAGTATATGGAAATGAAAGATATAAATGCTGCTAAGTATCAATTAAACAAAGCTATAAGTTATTTAGAATCAAAAGATTTAGAACAAATGCGTCCTTCTTTTAAAGGTGCAATAAAGTATATTGAAGCAGGTATAAACATGCTAGAAAATGATACAGAATTGGCTATCACTAATACGTTAAAATCGTTAGAGTATAAAGAATATTTAGATGAGACTTATAGGTTAGGAAACTATAAACGCTTACTAAAAGCTTATGAATTAACTGGCGATTTTATAAATGCAGTTAACACCTATAGAGTTTATGATTCCTTGACCAATATAAAATATGAAAAAGATAAAATTAAGCAGCTTCAAATTGCAAGAATTGAAATGAGCATGGATAAAATGAAGCAAGATTTAATTGAGTCAGAATTGAAAAATGAATTAGTCTTGCAGAAGGCTAATAGAGATAGGATATATTTAATTTCACTCGTGGTTTTTAGTATGTTTTTAGTTCTAGCATTTGTTTTTTTAATTTGGTTAAGAAAAAAAAGAGAAAAGCTTTTAATTGGACTAAAGATTAAAAATAAACAGTATCTAAAAGCTAAAGAGAAGTCAGAAAAATTAGCTAAGAGTAATACACGTTTTTTATCAACAATTAGTCACGAATTAAGAACACCACTCTATGGTATAATAGGATTATCCTCATCATTTTTAAATAACCCAAAGCTAAATGACTTTAAAGATGATTTTAATTCTTTGAAATTTTCTGCAGATTATTTACTGTCTTTAGTTAATGATGTTTTAAACATTAATAAATTTTCATCCGCAAATGGAAAGGAGCTTAATAATTTAAATTTTGACCTAAAACAACTACTAGATAATGTAGTAGAGTCTTTTTCCTTTCTCAATGAAAAACATAACAATAAAGTCTCAGTTAATATAGATTCCCGTATCTCTAATGTAATTTATGGTGATAAAAATAAACTGCTTCAAATTTTATTTAATTTAACTAGTAATGCTAGTAAATTTACGGAGGATGGCTCTATAGTTATAAGTGTAACTCATAAAGAAAATTTTAACGATAAGTTGAATTTAAATTTTGAAGTAAAAGATACCGGACGTGGTATTCATCCAGATGATCAAAGAACTGTTTTTGATGAATTTTCCCAGGCAAAAGATTCTATTGATGATGATATTGTAGGGACTGGGTTAGGTTTAACTATAGTAAATAAAATTTTAAAAGTTTTTGGAACCGAGTTGCAAATGCATAGTGTTTATAATGAAGGAACTACTTTTTCTTTTAATATCGAATTAGCTGTAGGAGACGAAAAAAAATTATATAAGAGTAAAGTTATTAAAGATATTGAATACCTTAAAGGAAAAAATATATTGATAGTTGATGATAATAAAATTAATAGACTTGTTACCAGAAAATTGCTAGACCAACACGGTATGATTTATGCTTCCGCTAAAAACGGTAAGGAAGCTGTAAGTCTGGCTAAAAATAATACCTTCGATTATATTTTAATGGATATTAATATGCCTGTAATGAATGGTATAGAGGCTAGTAAATTAATAAGAAAGTTTGATACAACAACTCCAATCATAGCTCTAACTGCAACAGACTTTCTTGATCCTAAAAAAGAGATTTTATGTCATGGAATTGACGCTATAATTGTAAAACCATATACTACTGAAGCTCTTATATCTAAATTCCTGTATTTAGAAAAGAATAAAGAGAATTAGATAGAAATTTAATATTCGTAATTAAAGGTGTCTTTAATAAACTTAGTTTAATATTCTAATCTATTGCCTTCTTATAAGCACTTTTACCACCAACTACTGGCAAACTCAATGTTGTTTTGTTTAGTTTGATTGATAACTCTGTACCAGCTTTTGGATGTAATGTAAACTCTGGGTCACTAGAAAAAATCATAAGACCAATTTGCTGTCCTTTTTTGATAATTTGGTCGTCTGGTTGTAAATCGAAATTTACCGTGTAAAACTTCCCAGGTTTTAAATCTTCCTCATCAGTTAAGGACTTGTAGTTTTTTGGGTCAGCCCAACTTCTTGTGATTAAATTTTCGGTAATCTTAATTTTTTCTCCATCTTCAAATGGTAAAGAAACTAAATAAGCAGATAGGTTAACTGCTGACTTATTTGATGATAGAGCAACACTCACTTTTGCCACTCCTGAAATATGTAAATCTTGCTTCAAAGTAGTCGTTACATATAATAATCTATTCTGAGAATTTTCTGATTTCACTAAGTCTTCCCATGAGAAGCTAACATCATCAGTTAGTTTTTCGGTAGCTTTATTACCTTTTGATGTTGTTAATCCACCTGCTTTATTTCCGCCAGAGGTCAAATTTAAAACAACGTCTTGTGCATCTGGATTCGGGTAATCTTTATAAGCTGTTGGTTCTTGTCTGCTATCGTATTCTCTAACTATATAGGCTTTGTTTTCTTCATTTTCTACACCATTATCAATACCATGTAGGTATTTGGTAAACCATTTATTCATCTGAGATGTTGGTGGTGGTCCACCATGACCATTTTGATGGTAATAAATCTTTGTATCTAGTCCCATTTCTTTTGCTTTCATATAAATACGATAGCTATGTTCTGGCATTACATTCCAATCGTTAAAACCATGAGACATAAATAATGCTGCTTTCATGTTTTTCATCTTTGGTAAATAGTCGCGATTGTACCAAAAATCGTTCATATCACCGGTTTGTCTATCCATACCATTCATTAATTCAGTATCACGAACAGTTTTGTTGTTGTACGCACGTTTATCTTCATCGCCACTATGGACAAAGTCATAAAGAACATCTATATCTTCACCTAAATAACCACCAGGAGAACGAACTAATCCGTTAGAACGGTAATAATGATACGATGAGGTATTAGGCGCAATTGGGATAATAGCTTCTAAACCCTCAACACCAGTCGTTGCAGCTGCCAATGGAAGTGTGCCGTTATATGAAGTTCCTGTCATACCTATTTTTCCGGTTGACCAATACGCTTTAATTTCTTCAGAACCATTTCGTTCTGTAAATCCTTTTGCTTTTCCTGTTAACCATTGTATTACAGCTTTTGGAGCTAATTCTTCATTAAGACCACCAATTGTTGGTGCGCCATCGGACAATCCAGTTCCAGGAGACGAAGAGTGCACAACAATATAGCCTCTAGGTACCCATTTTCTAATATGAGAGTTAGAAATTATTGGACGTTTTCCTCTGCGTTTTACTTCTGGATGAAAACGTTCTTCTCCAATCTCTCCGATTTCATGTTTTACATTCCACATCGTACCAGGTGCATCAGCAGCAACGCCGGCAAAATATGGACTTGTTACATAAATGACAGGTAATTGTAAACCTTCGGTTTCTGTTTGCTCAGGTCGCGTAACAGATACATGCATTCGGTCTAGCTCACCATCACCATCAGTGTCAAATTCTGTTTCTACCCAAAGGTCATGTCGTAAGTATTTTGATGCGTCACTAAAGGCTTCAACAATTTGTGCTTCACCATCTTTAAAAATTAGTTTTGCTTTTTCTTGAGCTATACTAATAAGTGAAATTGAAAGTGCTAAAACTAATGTTGTTATAGTCTTTAAGTAATATTTCATAATAGGAATTGTGTTCTTTGATGTTAAAAATAAGCACTAATGCTTAAACCACAAATGACTTTAAGGTTTTGTTTGGTAAACTGTTGATATATTAAATACTGTTTATTACCTAATATTAATTCTTTGGTAAATATTTATTAGGAATTGGAGTAGTTTCAGATTCTTGCATCCAATAGATGTTTATAATCCACCAACGCTTTCCGTCATTTAAAAGCTGAATACTGTTAATACCTCTCATAAATGGTTTGGTATCTGCTTTACTTCTAAAAGATTCGTAAGTACTAAAGACTTGTGTGATGTTACCAAAAGTGTCAGTAGTTCGAGCAATTTCTACTTCATGAAATCCATTTTCTAAGAGCCATTTTCCTGAGGTTTTTATATAATCATCAGGTGACATAAAACGTGCAATAGTTTCTTGGTCTTTATTTTTTCCAGTAGGAATCAACTTGGCATTTGGATGAAATAAATGCTTGAATAACTCCCAGTTTCTTTCAACACCTTTATCTCCTGATATTACCGAATATAATGTCTCAATTGTACTGTCTAAAGTTGAAACGTTTTTAGAGTAATCTGGTGTTTCTTTTTCTTGTCCTAATAGGTTAAGCCCAACAGATAAAGTAAGTAAAACGATTAATTTTTTCATGATTCAATTTTATTATAATTATGAAATTCCTTTTGGTTTCTCATTCGGTGTGACAAAAGCGTCTAGAAAAACTTTAGGCCAAACACAAAAGCATCGCCCTGATACCCGTTTTGGTAAGACCTAATATAATCAAATCTTAAAAAACGCCATTTACCCCAACCAATATTGTCTAAACCTATAGAGAATTCTTGATAAGGTTTATTATCAGGTGTTGAAAGGTTATGAGCACCGACAACGAGATTAAAATTAAGCTTATTTAGTAATGGTATTTTTCCTAAAATAAAACCATTAAAATCGTGTTCGGCATGCATTTCTAAATAACTGTCATTGGTACTTGCATCGTAATACCCTAAGTTGTTAAAAACATTAGTGTAGTTGCCACGACGGCTAAAATTAATTTGATTTCCATTAAAATGTTGAAAATCCATGAAGGCAATATCATCGGCGTTAAAAAACTTCCCACCTCTTATATTATAGCCAAAACGCCCTTTATTACCTACAGTAAATGACTGGTACAATCGCGCTTTGATTTGGTCAAAATTATAATCGCTATTTGTAGTGCCAAGACCTTTTTCATAACCTAATATAAGCGTTGGATACTTGTCATTAGAAATATTAAACTTACTATCAGGATAACTTAAATAATTTTGCCCAAAATTGATTCTTGCCGAAAGATTAAACTTTACGATATTGTGATTTTCAAATGGTGCTACACCAAAAGCAGTTTCATTTAATGGATTATTACTTGTGTATGATTTATCTGCTTCAGGATAAAAGGTTTGGTCAGTTGTATTAAAAAGCGCACTTCGTCTTTCATAACTTAAATTTGAATTGATTCTAAAACCATTAAATAATTCTTCTGAATAACCTGCTTGTATAAACTGACGCTCGTATAGCTTCATGTAGTTTTCTATAAAAAACAGAGAAGCAACAGTATTCTCGGTCTTAGAGATTGGATTAGTTGCATTAAACTGATTTACAGTAACACCACCAGCTAGGCTAACAAAAGAGCGACTAACATTATTGAATTTATAAGTTAAAACTCCGGTAGCTCTTAATCTATCGTCCGAAAAGCCATAATTTATATTTGCAGTTGCCGAAAAGTAGCGCCTAAATTCGTCATAACTTTTTCTATAAAATATGTTGGCATTAGCATTCCAACCTTGAACGGTATTAAAGGAGCTTTCCGTAATAGGTATATCAAAACCAAAACTGTAATCTTTATGAGAGTTTTGATAGGTGTAACCCAAAAGATTACCTAATTTAAATTTGTTTCGAGCTCTGTCTACAGAATCTAAATATGGTTTAGATTCTCTCACTAACTGGATACTATCTTTTTTGACATAATCTGTTACCTCTTCTTTTGTTAATGGTACAGGTCTAATTTTATTCCAATACAATGAATCTTTTTTGTTGGCTTCATTCTCAAATGCTACTAATTCTCTACCAAAATCCTTTTTAGAAATTGATGGGTTAAATGTGTAATTGCTATATACAGCAGTAAATCGGCCATCTCCTTTGATTCCAAAAAGCCCATATTTAAAATCTATACTCTGAGATATTTTTGCCCAAATATCATCAGTTTGTGAGTAAGAGAAGTTTTGTTTTAATGTAATGGTATCTACTACTGGAATTCTGGCTTGAGCTCCAGTAATATCTAATTCTAGTGCGTAAATTGTCCATTGGTCTTCGACTATATAAATAGTTCCAGAAAAAATTGGGTCATTTTCACGTTTTGGAGTCACAATTATTTTATTGATGAGGTTTCCGCGGTCATCATAGAATACGCCATCTAAT
Source organism: Winogradskyella sp. PC-19 (assembly GCF_002163855.1). Lineage (NCBI taxonomy): Bacteria > Pseudomonadati > Bacteroidota > Flavobacteriia > Flavobacteriales > Flavobacteriaceae > Winogradskyella > Winogradskyella sp. PC-19. The sequence continues at coordinate 66,042 of NZ_CP019332.1, forward strand.
TTATAGCGATAATATCCAAAAGCATTATTGGCAATTGGAGATATAATCTGATTACCAAAAGGGATAGTGTTATTGTAAAAATTATAGTTAACGTCTTGTGCGTTGTTAAAACTGAAACCATTATCATCGCCACTGACTTTAGAGGCTATAATTTTTTCTTTAAGCTTATCAGGCCTTAAAAATTGAAGCTTAGAAATGGTTTCTGAAAGATAAATAATACCACTTCTGGTAGAATCTAGTCCATCAATTTCTACCTCTTGGCCAAGAAATTTTTCTGGTGCATCTTCAATTTTTATTAATCCGCGAGAGTAGAAATCAGAATAGTAACTCTTTATTTTTTCAAGATTTTCCTTTCGCTTTGCTATAGTCTTGCGCATTATAATATTTGCAGGATTTTCTTCGGAATTTATTACAACTTCATCTAAAGAAACGTTTTCTTCTTCTAGAGTTATATTCATGGTATATGGAAGTTCTTTTACCTCTATAGATTTCTTAATCGTTTTGTAACCCAAATACTGAAATACTAAATTGTAATTTTTTATTTCAGTGACATTTAATTCATAGTTTCCTGCATCGTTAGTAGTTGTTCCTTTATAAGTGTTTTCTATATATACATTAACGAAAGGTAGCGGCTGGTTTTTAGCATCTGTAATTTTACCTCTGATTTGAGAAAATGAGAAAAATGTTGTGAAAAGTAATACAGTAAAAAGTAGAGTTCTTTGCATGCTTATGATTTGATGATTTATTTATATAGACGTGACAATTTAAAAAATGGTTGCCTTAAAAATCAAACATAGATTAAAACTTAACGTACTAACGTTAGAGCTATCCTAAAATTATTGGAAATTTTTCTTAATTCTGTCTAGATTCCTCTTATTATCACGGTCTTTTATGGTATCTCTCTTGTCGTAGAGTTTTTTACCTTTTCCTAATGCAATTTCTAGCTTGGCTAATCCATTTTCATTAATAAACAAGCGTAACGGAATTATTGAGTTGCCTTTAATATTGACCTCTTTTTCTAGCTTTTTTAGTTCCCGTTTATTGAGTAGTAGTTTACGGGTGGCTTTTGGTGCATGGTTGTAGTAATTACCAAATGCATACTCTTCAATAGTCATATTTATAACAAAAAGTTCGCCTTTGTCATTAAACTCACAAAAACTCTCTGCAATTGACGCTCTGCTAGAGCGAATAGATTTTATTTCAGTACCTGATAAAACTATTCCAGCAGTATACCTGTCCAATATTTCATATTGAAATTTTGCTTTTTTATTGAGTATGTTAATCTTCTGCTGCATGCTTGACAAATGTAAGCAAATCCCTAATTTTACGACTACAAAATTTTAAATTTTGAAAATGAAAAACCTATACATCCTCTTTCTATGTGTGTTCTTTTTTAATTGTAAGAATGAAAACTCTAGAGTAGAAGTCAAACCTTTAACAGCCAATGAAATAGTTAATAAATCAATTACTGTTTCTGGCGGTGATACATTTAAAAACGCTTTAATAGAATTTAATTTTAGAGATAAGTCTTATCGAGCTAAAAGAAATAATGGAAAATTTAAGTTTGAAAGAGAATTTGATGATTCAGAAGGCTACATTAATGATGTTATTGATAATAACGGTTTTACAAGATTTATTAATGGAGAAGTTTCGTCTGTCACTGACGATAAAAAACAGTCCTATATAGCATCCGTAAATTCTGTACATTATTTTTCAGTTTTACCTTATGGTCTAAACGACAAAGCAGTAAATAAAAAATTAATAGGAGAGGAGCAGATTAAAAACAAGAATTACTATAAAATAGAAGTTACTTTTAATAAAGAAGGTGGTGGCGAAGATTACGAAGATGTTTTCATTTATTGGATAAATAAAACCAGCTATAAACCTGATTATCTTGCATATTCATATAATGAAGACGATGGAAAAGGCAGACGTTTTAGAGAATCCTATAACGAACGTTATATTAATGGTTTACGTTTTGTAGATTATAACAACTACAAAGAGACTGACCAATTCTTTGGATTAAATAATTTAGGAAAAGCCTTTAATGAAAATAGCTTGAAACTTTTATCTAAAATAGAACTCGAAAATGTTAATGTAGATTTAATTAATAACTAAAACATTTGATGTTTTACTATCATTTGTAATGGTTACTATATATAGATTCCCATTATTATTATCATCAATCATGTCATACTTTTTTTCTCCTAAAAGCGCATTTACAAACATAGGTGTAGTGTTACTATGTCCAACGACAAGTACATTTTTACCTTTTGTATTAGCAAGAAAATCTTTTGACGCCATTTTGCGTGGGTCATAAAATTGAAGCTCTAAACTATTTGCTTTTGCAGTAGGCATAGCAGTTTCTTTGGTACGATTATAATTTGTAGAATAAACAGCATCAAATTTTACGTCTTTTAGGACATTAGCCCAATTATCAGCACGTTTTAAGCCTTTTTCAGTCAAATGAGGGTTACGGTTGTTTTTATCCGAACGGTCTTTTTCTGCATGACGGATAAGGTAATATGTAGTAGTACTTTTTTCTTTATATTCTTTAAGAAATGGACCTTCCCAGATAACTTGCTCTATCATCCATTTGCCATTGTCTTTGGATAATAATATGTAATCTAAACCCCAAGCGCCAGTCACTCTAGCTGATGCAATATGATTTGCAATTTCTAAAACCTTAACGCCACGCATTTTGGTTTCAGTACGTGTCATGCCTTGCTCTTTGATACGTTGTGCCAAAGCTAATGCCTTGTCAAAAGGTAAGTCTTGATAATATTTATATGCGCCAGTCTTTTTATCCTTTAGGTAACCAAATTTATAAAGTCTTGGTTTTAGAGCTGCTTTTAGTTTCAGAGTATCTCCCTGATAGAAGCCATCAATGTAATTGTTTAGCGTAGCTTCTATTTGATCTTTGTCAGAAGTATCTTGACCAAAAGCAAATAATGTAAATATTAATAAAAGAGTAGAGAAGATAGATTTCATAATAATATTGAATGAATGGTTACTTCAAATATAACTTAGAAATTAATTGTTAGTATAAAAGCTATGTTAAAAACTAGGGTAGACGTTCGAATATGAAATCAAGTCCATCAAATATTTGCTGTCCGAACCATAAATTACTATTATCCAGTTGTTCTATTATATTTCTATTAGAATCAATAGTTATAATATCTGTAATATTCCCATTATTTCCTGGGCAACCTTCTATAAAGCAATCAAAACTTATTTCGTATGTTGAAATCCGTGATTCAAATTCAGGAATAGTGCTAGTAATATCTACAGTATTGTCAGAATTGAATTTATAAACAACATCATTCTGATTATAAAATGTAGAACCACCACTAAAACCATCACGAGTTTCTATTAGTTGCCACTCACCAACAATAGGATGTAAGTTTACTGTTGAGTCATCTTCAGTATTACAATTAAAAAATAAAAGTGAGATTAAAAATAATAGTAAAAGTCTAATTCTCATAAAGGCATATTTATTAATTAGATGTATAAATCCAAAAATGGTTGCGTAATTTTATAAAAATTAAACCAACTCCAAAGCAATCTCAATCATTTGCTTAAAAGTAGTCTCACGTTCTTTACTGGTTGTACGTTCTCCCGAAACTAGCGAGTCTGAAATCGTTAAAATAGCAAGTGCATTAACGTTATGTTTTGCAGCTACTGTATATAGACCTGCAGCTTCCATCTCAACGCATAGCACTCCAAACTTGGACCATTTTTTATAGGACTCTATATCATCTTCATAAAATTCGTCAGATGATAAAACATTACCAGCTTTAATCGGAATATTTTTTCGTTTTGCAGCTTCAACAGCTTTTATAAAAAGATTAAAATCTGCTGTAGGTGCGTAATCGGCACCTCCAAAACGTAACTCATTAACACCAGAAGTTGATGATGCAGCCATAGCTAATACAACATCTCTGAGATTTACATCTTTTTGATAAGAACCAGCACTACCAACTCGTATAAGATTTTTTACACCAAACTCAGTAATTAATTCATTTGCATAAATAGAAATACTAGGAACACCCATTCCAGTACCCATTGTAGATACTTTTTTTCCATTATAGGTGCCAGTATAACCGTACATACCTCTAACTTCGTTAAAACAAATAGGGTTTTCAAAAAAAGTTTCTGCAATCCATTTGGCTCTTAATGGGTCGCCGGGAAGTAAAATAGTTTCTGCAATTTCGCCTTTTTTGGCGCCAATATGTACACTCATACCATAAAGGTAATTAAAGTTTAGTTAGCAACTTTAAGATTTTGATTATTCATCATATCAACACCAGATGAGGTCCCAATCCTCTCTACACCAGCTTCAATGTATTTCATAGCTGTTGCATAGTTTCTGATACCTCCAGAAGCTTTAATTTTTGCATGACCTTTTACTGTTTTCTTCATTATCTTAACTGCAGTTAAGGTTGCACCACTACTAGAAAAGCCAGTTGAAGTTTTTACATAATCAACTTTTGCATCTATACATATTTCACAAGCTTTAACGATTTCGTTTTTTGAAAGCTCGCTAATTTCAAGTATAACCTTTAGAGGAGTAGAGCCTATTGCAATTTTAATATCATTGATATCTTTTAAAACAGCTACATAATTTCTACTTTTTAAGAAGCCAATGTTCATAACCATATCAATCTCTGTAGCACCTTGTTCAATGGCTTCTTGTGCTTCAAATATCTTAGCTTTTGTAGACATAGCTCCTAATGGAAAGCTAACGACAGTGCATATCCCTACAGGTGTTTCTTTCAACACTTGTTTTGCAATTGGTATATAGCAACTATTTACACAGACAGTGCGAAAATTGTATGTAATAGCTTCATTACATAAATTAATAATTTCCTTTTCTGTAGCAGTTGGTTTTAATAAAGTATGATCAATATATGCATTTAATTCCATGGGGGTTTAGGTTTTTTAATATTATTCTCAATTTGAGTAAAAAGGGAAACTTAACAAGAATGGAATCTTGATTTAAGTTATGATGGAATTAATTAGCTCGATAAAATTAATGATTTATCCGACAAAAAGAAAATTTTGTAAGTGTTTTACAGTGCATTTCATCGAAAAGTTTAGAATTCGTCTAAATTTTGTGAGAATACAATTCGCTTTTAAAGCTACATAATAAAAAAGGCAACACTATTTTAAATATGAACGTCTCCACATCTAATTTTATGTTGCCTTAGATTGTCTGCCGCTAAGCAGACCAACCAATCATTATATAGACTGATTAGTGACTGTTTTGTTACAGAAAGTTTTAAATCTCTTCGATAACTAAGTCGCCTTGATTTCTAAAAACCAATTCCTTATCGAATTCATCTAAGAGAATTATGCTGTTTGTAGACACTTTACCTGCTAAGATTTCCTTACTTAACTGATTTAATACTTCTTTCTGAATTACACGCTTAACTGGTCGTGCTCCATATTCTGGATTGTAACCTTTTTCTGCTAGATACGCTTTTGCTTCTTGTGTTGCATCAAATGTAATACCCTGCTGTGCAATCATTTTTGTAATACTTTTAAGTTGTAAATCTACAATCTCTACAATATTATCTTTAGATAACGGAGTAAATAATATAGTGTCATCAATACGATTTAAAAATTCCGGTCTAACTGTTTGTTTTAATAATCCTAAAACATCCACTTTCGCAGCTTCCATGGCTGAAGGAATATCTTCCGTAGCAGCGAAACGTTCTTGTATAATATGGCTTCCCATATTAGATGTCATGATGATAATTGTGTTTTTAAAATCGGCTATACGACCTTTATTATCTGTTAATCTACCTTCATCTAAAACTTGAAGTAGTATATTAAAGGTGTCAGGATGTGCTTTTTCAATCTCATCTAACAAGACTACAGAATACGGTTTGCGTCTTACGGCTTCGGTTAATTGTCCGCCTTCGTCATAACCTACATATCCTGGAGGCGCACCAACCAAACGACTTACCGAATGACGCTCTTGATATTCGCTCATATCAATACGTGTCATGGCAGCTTCATCATCAAAAAGATATTCAGCCAATGCTTTTGCTAATTCCGTTTTACCAACACCAGTTGTTCCTAAAAATAAGAATGTTCCAATTGGTTTTTGCGGATTTTGTAATCCAGCACGACTACGGCGAACGGCATCGCTAACAGCTACAATGGCTTCTTCTTGTCCAACCACACGTTTGTGTAATTCGTCTTCAAGTTTTAGCAACTTTTCACGTTCGCTTTGAATCATTTTGGTTACAGGAATTCCTGTCCATTTAGCGACTACATCTGCAATATCTTCATAAGTCACTTCTTCTTTGATTAAAGCTGTTTCTTGTTGCTCTGCCAGTTGTTTTTGATATACTTCTAGTTGCTCAGTTGCTTCTTTAACTTTACCGTAGCGTATTTCCGCTACTTTGCCATAATCACCATCACGCTCAGCACGTTCAGCTTCAAGCTTATAGTTTTCAATGTCTTGTTTTATATTCTGAACATTCTCAACAACTTCTTTTTCATTCTTCCATTTCGCATTGAGCTCGTTACGTTCTTCTTTTAAATTTGCTAATTCGGCTTTTAAAGATTTTAACTTCGTTTCATCTTTTTCACGCTTAATCGCTTCATGCTCTATTTCGAGTTGCATTATTTTACGGTCCAAGACATCTAATTCTTCAGGTTTTGAATTGATTTCCATACGCAATTTTGAAGCCGCTTCGTCCATAAGATCAATGGCTTTATCTGGTAAGAAACGATTAGTTATATACCTACTAGATAACTCTACCGCACCAATAATTGCTTGGTCTTTAATGCGTACTTTATGATGTGTTTCGTATTTCTCTTTGATACCGCGAAGAATAGAAATTGCACTTTCGGTATCTGGTTCATTAACGTTAACTTTTTGAAAACGACGTTCTAATGCTTTGTCTTGTTCAAAGTACTTTTGATACTCGTCTAGAGTTGTGGCACCGATTGCACGTAACTCGCCACGAGCCAAAGCAGGTTTTAGGATGTTTGCTGCATCCATGGCACCTTGACCGCCACCAGCACCTACAAGCGTGTGAATTTCGTCAATGAATAACACAATATCACCATCAGAAGTTGTAACTTCTTTTATCACGGCTTTTAAGCGTTCTTCGAATTCACCTTTAAATTTTGCGCCAGCAATTAAAGCACCCATGTCTAATGCAAAAATTTGCTTGTCTTTTAAGTTTTCAGGGATATCACCATCTATAATTCTGTGTGCTAAACCTTCGGCAATAGCGGTTTTACCAGTACCAGGTTCACCTACTAATATTGGATTGTTTTTGGTTCGACGCGATAATATTTGAAGAATTCTTCGAATCTCTTCATCACGACCAATAACTGGGTCAAGTTTTCCGTCTTGCGCTAACTGGTTTAGATTTTTTGCATACTTGTTTAATGAATTATACGTTTCTTCTTGACTTTGTGATGTGACTCTGTCGCCTTTGCGTAACTCTTCAATAGATGCTTTTAAGGCTTTTTCTGAAACACCTTGATCTTTTAAAACTTGAGCAATTTTAGATTTCGATTTAAAAATGGCTAGTACCAAATGTTCAATAGACACAAAATCATCGTTCATTTTTTTAGCAATAATTGAGGCTTCATTAATAGTTTTCCCAGCTTCTCGAGACAGCATAATGTCTCCACCAGTAACTTTACTGAAGCTTTCTAACGCTGCATCAAGTATCTGCTCTAGTAAGTTGTTATTTACATTTAGTTTTTTTAATAGAAATGGCAACACATTTTCATCGACGTTAAGTATACCTTTAAAAATATGTTCGTTTTCAATTTGTTGATGGCCATGAGATTGCGCAATTTGTTGCGCTTGTTGTATGGCTTCTTGCGATTTAATTGTATAGTTATTAAAATTCATATTTTATGTTTTTTGTGTCTTGTCGATTATCCTCGAGTTTGACTGTTATTTTCTTTTTCTGTTAGGTTTATTTCAATTATCTTACCAACTCATTGAACAAGACAAAATGTCTGAAAAAGCATTGTTATTGCTGACTTTTTGACTTGTTGTAAGTCGTAATTATTATTACGACTTAGCTAAAAAGGATATATAGATTTATGGGTTTATTTAATAAAATGTTTGGTTCGTCTGAACCCAAAGAAGAAAAAGTTTTGCCGTGGCAAGCCTTAACAGATGTAAGTCAATTGTCTGAAATTGAAAAACGTTCTAATGGTAAAACACAGTTGGTATTTAAGCACTCTACACGATGTGGTATTAGTCGTATGGTGATGAATCAGTTTGTATCTATGTACGATTTAGATTTAAATGCAGATTTGTATTATCTCGATTTATTAAATTATAGAGAGGTTTCTAATGAGGTTGGTTACAAATTTCAAGTAATGCACCAATCACCTCAGTTAATAGTAATCAGAAACGGAAATGCTGTTACTCATGCGAGTCATGGTGCTATTAATGAGATTGAGTTAGAACAATTTGTATAAGTAATATTTTAAATTCTAAGTTAAAAATGCGCTATCTCATTATCCTTCTGTTTTTCTCGTCCCTATTGTCTTCGCAGACAACAGTTGAGAAATCTCAAAACAAATGGCTTTTAAAAGTTGATGGAAATGATTTTAAAGTCAAGGGTGTAACCTTTGGTTATGATAAAGACACGGCTAACTACGATAATTATTTTAAGGAATTAAAAGTTTTAGGTGTAAATACAATTAGAACTTGGGCTACTGGAGATAATTCTCTAAAACTATTGGACAATGCTCATGCCAATGGCATAAAAGTCATGATGGGTATCTGGATGCGTCATGGTAGACCAGGAATGGAAGATGACGACAGCTTTAATTATTTGAAAGATACTAAAGGTAAGGAGGCAATGTATGATAATGCAATTAAAGTTGTTAATCGTTACAAAAATCATCCAGCAATACTTACATGGGGCATTGGTAATGAAGTGTACCTTAATATAGGCACAGAAGAAGAAAAATTAGCTTATTCAAAATTATTAGAAAGAATATGTAGTCAAATAAAAGAATTAGACCCAAATCACCCAGTTACATCAGTTGAAGCATGGACATTTGGTATGGATTGGTGGGAAAAGCATGTGCCTTCAATTGATATTTATGGGCTTAATAGCTATGGTTTTGGGGCCAACTTTTTGCAAGAAGAGTTAAATAAACGAAATATTAACAAACCCTACATCATTACCGAATTTGGAGTCACGGGTGAATGGGATATAAAGAACGAAAAGTTAGCCGTAAAGATAGAACCTAGTGATACAGAAAAATATGATGCTATTGTCACAGGCTATAAAGATTGGATTGTAGATAAGCCATCGTGTTTAGGTGTTTATGTATTTCATTACTCTAATAGCAATAATTTTATATCTCCATGGCTGTATACACATGTAAATGGATATAAACGCCCTCAATATTGGGCAATACGTGAAGCTTATACTGGCAAAAAACCAGATAATAAAGTACCTTTTATAAAAAGCTTTGTGCTTACTGAGACTAATGCTAAAAGTGAAATATGGTTGCCTGTAGATTTACATGTCACAGATAAGGACAATGACAGTTTAGAATTTAGTTTTTACTATAATCACAGAAAAGGAAGTAGGAAACGTAGAGATGCCATAAAAAAACTTAATCATCGTGGGTCTTTAAAGGGTGGTTTTGAAATAGAACTTCCTAAGGTTCATGGTGCTACTAAAATATATGTGTACGTCAATGATAATTATGGTAATCTTGCTATTGCTTCAGATGTTATTGATGTATTTGATAAGAACTCTAAAAAGAAAAAATACTTGGTGCCTAAAGTAGATTTACCTTTCTACGTCTACAAGGATAATAACGAAATTCCATATGTTCCTTCTGGGTTAATGGGAAATTATAGAGCACTAAACATTGATTTAAATCATACAGATAACGTCCAGTCTGGAAAAACAGCAATTGAAATAAGTTATAATGTTGGTCATGACTGGTATGGAGTGGCCATGGTAGATCCTGCTAATGATTGGGGTAATATTTTAGGAGGTTATGACATATCAGGAGCAAAATCTTTTAGTTTTTGGGCAAAAGCCACGAGTAATAAGGTTTTGGCAACAATTGGTTTTGGTCTTATAGATAAGGATAAGCCATTTCCAGATACTGCTAAAAAATCTGTTGAAATTATTTTAACTAAAGAATGGAAAAAGTATACAATTAAAACTAAAAGACAGGATCTTTCATGTATTCGTTCAGGTTTTGTTCTGTTCTCTAGTGGTATTGGTCAAGGACACAAAATATACCTTGACAATATTGTTTTTGAATAATTTGTAGATTATTTGAAATCAATAGTACAACTCTTAGAATTTCCAAACCACTTTACACGATTCTTAGAAGCTGTTTTGTAAATATAATCTCTAATTAATCTTGGTATAAAACCAAGAAGAGCAGCAACACGTTTCCATTTTGGAATTTTTGAGATGATGCGTATAAAACCATCAGAGTGAGTTTTAACCCCATTGTCATCAATTAAAATAACAGTATCCAAACGTTTGGTAGGGAAGCCATTTTTTATTAGTAATTGTTGTCCGTAGGTAGACTGAAATGCTACAAACTGAAACATGTCCTCTGGAGCAAATTTTAACAACCAGCCAACTACACCGTTACAAAGGTTACATTCCCCATCAAAAATTATAATATCTTTTTCCATTCTGGTTTTTATTAGTTGATTAATATAGCAGTAGACGAACTTATTGGATGCAACTTTCAAGCTAGGTTATTTTTTAATTCTTTTTTATGATAAATGTTAGTCGGTATCACTGTATTAAATCGTATCTTAGGGATATAAGTTTAACACCAAAAATAGAATGATTATGACGGTAAATTTTCAATACGTAGACACAGATGTAAGTGAAACACTCTCCCAGTTCACTGTAGAGAAATTAGAAAAATTGAATGATAAATTTGAGTTTTTAATTTCAGCACAAGTTTATTTTAAACACGATAGTAAAGACCACGAAGCTGGTAAAATTTGTAATATTGAGTTGAGTCTTCCTGGTCCAAGAATTTTTGCTAAATCTAATGAGCGAGAATATGAATTAGCAGTTACTGAGACTATAAACGATTTGAGACGTCAATTAGATAAACGTAAAGAAACATATAAAGTTTACTAGTTGTGTTAATAATAATTATAAAGCTCGAGGCATAAAAGTCTCGAGTTTTTTTATCTATGATGATAAGGCTCATTTTTTAATATTGTAAAACCACGGTATAACTGCTCTATAAAAAATAAACGAACCATTTGGTGTGAGAATGTCATTTGGGACAAACCTAATTTACTGTTAGAACGCTTGTAAACAGCATCTGAAAAACCATATGGACCACCAATGACAAAAATAATTTGCTTCACGCCAGAGTTTAAATGTTTTTGAATATAGTTTGAAAACGCTACAGAATCCATCTGTTTTCCATTTTCGTCTAACAGAATAAGTACTTCAGAATTCTGAACTTTAGCTAGAATGAGCTCGCCTTCTTTTTCTTTCTGCTGAGCTTCTGATAAATGTTTTGCTTTTTTGATGTCTGGAATAATATCAAGACTAAACTTAATATAAAAACCTAAACGTTTTTGGTAGTCTTCAATTAAGGCTTGAAGTTGTTTGTTATCAGTTTTGCCAATGGCTATCAATTTTATTTGCATGTTCAAATTTACAATTTCATTTTTTCTGAATCAATTCGTGAATCAATTTCCTATTTTTACGTTAAATAATAGTATCAATGATTTCAAAAGAACAATTCAATAAAGAAATAGAGCTCATAATCGCTAACGCGATTCGTGAGGATGTTGGAGATGGTGACCATAGTTCACTAGCTTGTATACCAGCTTCAGCACAAGGGAAAGCAAAACTTTTGGTTAAGGACAAAGGTGTAATTGCAGGAGTTGAATTTGCTAAACAAGTTTTTGACTATGTTGATACTGATATGAAGGTTGAAACATTAATTGAAGACGGAAGTCATGTAAAATATGGTGATATTGCGTTTTATATTGAAGGTGCTTCACAATCTATTTTAAAAGCCGAAAGACTTGTACTTAATGCAATGCAGCGTATGAGTGCTATAGCTACTAAAACCAAAGTGTTTGTAGATTTGTTAGAAGGAACAGGTACTCAGATTTTAGACACTCGTAAAACGACACCAGGCATAAGAGCTTTAGAAAAATGGGCAGTAACTATTGGAGGCGGAACAAACCATCGTTTTGCATTGTACGATATGATTATGCTTAAAGACAACCACATCGACTTTTCAGGAGGTGTTTCTAAAGCTATAAATAAGACAAAAGACTATTTAAAAAAAACCAATCGGGACTTAAAGATTATTGTCGAAGCTAGAAACCTACATGAAATACAAGAGATATTGGATTGCGGTGGTGTTTACAGAATTCTTATAGATAATTTTAATTATGAAGATACTCGTAAAGCTGTAAAATTAATTGGCGATAAATGTTTAACAGAATCTTCAGGTGGTATTAACGAAAAAACGGTGAGACACTATGCAGAGTGTGGTGTTGATTTTATTTCATCAGGTGCATTAACACATTCTGTGTATAATATGGACTTGAGCCTAAAAGCAGTTTAAACGCTATTTTTTATGTCAAAATCGATAGAAGATAAGCTTAAAAAAATACCGGTAATTAATATTTTGGTGCGTTTTTGCCAAAAAATTAAGCTGCCAGCTTTTGAGGGTTTATCAGTTTACGATTTATTAGAATTATATGGGTTAGGTATTGTCAAAGGCACACTAACGACTCGTGCTAGTGCAATTGCATTTAGTTTTTTTACGTCTATATTCCCATTTTTATTGTTTGTTGTTATTCTTATTCCTGTAATACCCATTGATGGTTTTGATGTAGAATTTTCTAAGTTTTTAGAGTCATTTTTACCTGCACAAACTTCGGACTTTTTTATGTCTACTATTTTCGAAAACTTAGAGGGTAATAGTCAAGCAGGCTTATTATCATCTGTTTTTTTGTTATCAATGTTTCTGATGGCTAACGGTGTCAATGCAGTATTTTCTGGTTTCGAGAATTCGTACCATGAGCAATTAACACGAAATGTATTTCAACAATATCTATATGCACTAGGCATAGCTCTTATTTTGGCGTTTTTAGTTCTGTTTACTGTAGCAGTTTTTATTTATACGCAAGTATATATTATTGTACCAATAAATGAGGCTTTCGGTACTGAAGAAGCGACCAATCGACAATGGATTTTAGTTGCAAAATATCTCTTTTTTGTAGTTATGGTCTACTTGGCTACAGCCACATTATATTATTTTGGAACTAAAGAAGGTAGACAAACACGATTTTTCTCAATTGGTGCACTCTTAACAACATTGCTAATTATTCTAACCTCATATTTATTTGGTATTTATATCGATAATTTTTCGAAATACAATGAGTTGTATGGTTCTATAGGCGCTTTATTGATTTTGTTATTATACCTATGGCTTAATGCTAATATTTTACTACTTGGATATGAACTTAATGCTACTTTAAGAGGGTTGCATAAGCTAAATGAAATGACACCAGCAGATGAATAATCATTTTATAGATGTCATATTGCCAATTCCACTTCAGAAAGCATTTACTTATCATATTACAGAAGCCGAAGCTGAATTTCTAAAACCAGGTATACGTGTTGCTGTACCCTTTGGCAAGAGCAAAATTTATACAGCATTAGCTTATAAAATTCACAATAAGCCACCAATAGCTTACGAGGCAAAAACCATCCATCAAATACTAGATGATAAACCATTAGTAACAGAAAAGCAATTAGAGCATTGGCAATGGATTGCTAGTTATTACATGTGTAGTTTAGGAGAAGTAATGCGCGCGGCAATACCAAACGCATTTATTATAGAAAGCGAAACTATTATTTCAAAAGTAGAAGATGCTATAGTAAATGATTCAGAATTAAAGGACGAAGAGTTTTTGATTTATGAGGCATTGCATCATCAATCATCTTTAAAGATTCAAGATGTAATTTCAATTTTAGATAAGAAACGTGTTTTGCCAATCATTAATGGCTTAGTTGAAAAAGGGATTATACAACTTCAAGAAGAAATTTATCAGAAATACACGCCTAAATTAGTACGTTATGTTCGATTGCATGAGCATCATAAATCTGAAGATAAACTACAGAAATTATTAGAATTATTAAATCGAGCTAAAAAGCAACGTGATGTGGTTTTGACTTTGTTTCAGTTAGAAGCAACGTCACAAAAAGCAATAAAAGTTACTGAATTGGTTGAAAAAAGTGGCGCATCATCAGCAATCATAAAAACTTTGATTGATAAAAAAATATTGGAAGAATACCATATCCAAACTGATCGTGTCAATTTTGAAGGTGAAGCTGGAGCTGAGTCAAAACAGCTCAATGAATATCAGCAAAAAGCTTTTGAGGAGATAAATACCTCTTTTGAAGAAAAGTCAGTCGTCTTATTACATGGCGTAACATCTTCGGGAAAAACGGAGATTTACATTAAGCTGATAGAAAAACAATTAGAACAGCAAAAACAAGTATTGTATTTACTGCCAGAAATAGCTTTAACTACACAATTGGTTTCACGATTGCAAGATTATTTTGGAGAAAAGGTAGCAGTATTTCATTCCAGATATTCTGGTAACGAACGTGTTGAAGCCTGGAACAACATTTTAAACAATTCTGAGAAGGCACAAATAATAATAGGAGCAAGGTCTTCATTATTATTACCTTTTAGAGATTTAGGTTTAATTATTGTCGATGAGGAGCATGAGCAATCTTATAAACAATTTGACCCAGCACCAAGATACCATGCGAGAGATGCAGCTATAGTTTTAGCAAATATGTTTAATGCCAAAACACTTTTGGGTACTGCGACACCAAGTTTAGAAACTTACTATAATACTTCGGAAGGAAAATACGGTTTAGTGGAGATTACAAAGCGTTATAATGACGTTTTAATGCCAGAAATAGAGCTGGTAGATTTAGCTGATAAATACAAACGTAAACGTATGAAAGGTCATTTTAGTGACCGATTAATAGAAGAAATGACGGAAGCGTTTGAAGAAGGTTTTCAAGTTATTCTATTTCAGAACAGGAGAGGCTTTTCTCCAATTGTAGAATGTACGACTTGTGGTAACTCTCCACAATGTCCTAATTGCGATGTGAGTTTAACCTACCATCAATACCGAGACCAACTGCGATGTCATTATTGCGGTTATAATTCTGCAATGTTAAAAAGTTGTCAAGCTTGTGGTAATATAACTTTGGATACTAAGGGTTTTGGAACAGAACAAATAGAAGAAGAAGTAAAGGCTTTGTTTCCTGATAGGCGAGTGGCACGAATGGACTTAGATACTACAAGAGGTAAATATGGTTTCGAGAAGTTAATAACTCGTTTTGAACAGCGAGAAATTGATGTTTTAGTTGGTACGCAAATGATTACTAAAGGTTTAGATTTTAGATATGTAAAACTAGTAGGCATTTTAAATGCTGATAATTTGCTCAATTTTCCAGATTTTAGAGCTCATGAACGTAGTTATCAACTCATGGCACAGGTTTCTGGACGTGCTGGACGGACAGATTTACGAGGAAAAGTATTAATACAAACCTACAACCCGCATCATAATATTTTACAGCAGGTTTCTACTAACTCCTACACCGAGATGTATAAGGAACAGTTAAATGATAGATATAATTACAAATACCCGCCAATTTTTCGCCTTATAAAAGTTACACTAAAACATAAAGATTATAATCGAGTAAACTTGGCAGCTGATTGGTATGCTAAATCTTTGAAGCTGTATTTTAAAACAAATGTTTTGGGTCCAGAATTTCCACCTGTATCAAGAATTAGAAATTTATACCATAAAAATATTTTAATCAAAATTCCTCAAAATCAGTCTTTACCAAAGACTAAAGAAGCAATTGCAAGAATAGATAATAGCTTTAATGCAGTCAAAGATTTTAGATCAGTTAGGGTAATCATTAATGTGGATAATTATTAAAAATTGATATAAAAAAATCTCATTGTTTCCAATGAGATTTTCTAATCACTTCTAATGATTTAGGTATTAACCTAATTTTGGGGTTTTAAGCGAATTACATATTATTTAACGCATCAACAAGTTGCGTTTTCTTATTTCGACTTAAGGGTATTTCATATGCTCCGACTTCAACATTTTTACTGTTAAAGCGATCAATCTTGTCTAGATTGACGATATAAGATTTATGGATTCTGAGAAATTTGCCTTCAGGCAGTTCTTTTTCAAAAGCTTTCATCGTGGATAAAACCACAAGACTATTTTCTTCGGTTACTACTTTTACGTAATCACCAAGTGCTTCAATCCATTTAATGTCTTTGATATAAACTTTACGCTTTTTAAGATTACTCTTAACAAAGATGTGTTCACCTTCAGTTTCGTTAAAGTCTAGTTTTAGTTTGTGTTGTTCAATAGCTTTCTCAACCGCTTGATTGAAACGCTCTTTGGTAATAGGTTTTTGAAGATAATCTGTAGCATCGTAATTAAATGCTTTAAATGCGTATTCGGTCTTACCAGTGACAAAAATAATTTGGGGTTTGTTATTTAAGACATCTAGAAGTTCGAAACCATTAAGAACAGGCATTTCGATATCAAGGAAGATTAAATCTACTTTTTTCGTATTTAATCCGTTTTTAGTTTCTAATGCACTACTATATTCAGCAACGAGATTTAGGGACTCGTGATTTTCTATAAGCTTTACTATAGATAAACGCTGAATTGCAGAGTCATCTACAACTACACAGTTTAAGGTCATAACATTATTGTTTTTAGGTTAAGCTTCGACAATAGTACAAAAAATTCGGACAAATACCAAAAATCATCGTTAAAGTGTAAAAAAACTTAATTTTTGTTTAAGTAGAAATTGGTTCAAAAATTACATATAATCACTTGTGGTACTTACAAATAATGTGTATTTTTGCACCCGTTTTTAACATTAATAAACAATTTTTATGAATCATTATGAAACTGTTTTCATCTTAAATCCCGTTTTATCTGACGACCAGATAAAGGAAACAGTAAAGAAATACGAAGACTTTCTTGTTTCTAAAGGAGCTAAGATGATTGCCAAAGAAGATTGGGGCTTAAAAAAGTTAGCTTATCCAATCCAAAACAAAAAAAGTGGTTTTTATCACTTATTTGAGTACACTGTAGCTGGTGAGGCTATTGAGCCTTTAGAGGTAGAATTTAGACGTGACGAGCGTTTTATGCGTTACTTGACTGTAAAGTTAGATAAGCATGCTATTGCTTGGGCTGCTAAAAGAAGAGATAGAAACAAACAAAAAGCAAAAGCGTAACTATGGCATCTATAGACCAACAAGCAAAAGGAAAAAAAGAAGGAGAGATTAGATATCTTACACCTTTAAACATAGAAACGTCAAAAGCTAAGAAGTACTGTCGTTTTAAGAAATCAGGTATTAAGTATGTAGATTATAAAGATGCAGACTTTTTACTATCATTTGTTAACGAGCAAGGTAAATTGTTACCAAGACGTTTAACAGGAACATCTTTAAAATACCAAAGAAAAGTTTCTGTAGCAGTAAAAAGAGCGAGACACTTGGCATTAATGCCTTATGTAGCGGATTTATTAAAATAAATTTATCATAACAATGGAACTTATATTAAAACAAGACGTTGAGAATTTAGGATTTAAAGACGATATTGTAACAGTTAAGAACGGTTATGGTAGAAACTTTTTAATCCCTCAAGGACAAGCAATTTTAGCTACAGTATCTGCAAAGAAAGTTTTAGCAGAAAACTTAAAGCAACGTGCTTTTAAAGAGCAAAAATTAATTGATGATGCTAAGAAAATTTCTGATGCATTAAACAATTTAGAAATCAAAATAGCATCTAAAGTTGGATCAGGAGATAAATTATTTGGATCTGTAAACAACATTGATGTTGCTGGTGCTTTACAAAAAGAAGGTCACAGCATTGAAAAGAAATTTATCAATGTAATTGGTGGTAACGTTAAGCGTTTAGGAAAATACAATGCAGTTATTAGATTGCATAGAGAAGTAGTTATAGACATGCCTTTCGAGGTTGTTGCTGAAGCTTAATCTCTTTTTTACAAATTTTGAAACCGTTTAGTTAATACCTAAACGGTTTTTTTATTAATTCAAAATCAAAAGTCATGCGATATATTTATGTATTAGTTTTTAGTTTATTCTTTTTTGGCTGTAAAACAGAAAAGAGTAATGAGCAGTCAAGTGATTCGGTATTATTAGAAACTTTTCGTTACAGTAATAATAAAGCACCACAGATAAGTGTACATCGTGGTGGAAAATCGATAAAAAATTACCCTGAGAACTGTTTAGAAACTATTCAATACGTAAATAAAAGTATGTCTGCTATTTATGAAATAGACATAGCAAAAACCAAAGACGGAAAATTGGTTTTAATGCACGATAATTCTATCGATAGAACAACTACCGGTACTGGTTTAGTTAAAAACCTGACTTATAAACAACTAAAAAACTTCAATTTAGTTGATGATTACGGAAATGAAACTAATTTTAAAATGCCATTATTTGATGAGGTTTTGGATTGGAGTAAAAAAAATAACGTCGTTTTAAGTGTAGACATCAAAAGAAGTGTACCTCAAAGTGAGGTTATTAAGGCTATTAAATATGCTAATGCCGAAGATGTATGTATTATAATTACTTACGACTTAGCTCAGGCACAATTCGCATACAAATCCGCACCAGACATGATGCTTTCAGTTTCTGGAAGAAATGATAGGGAAGTAGATGCACTTTTAAAATCAGGCATTCCGACAAAAAACATGATTGCTTTTACAGGTACTCGACTTTCAGACAAATCATTATTCAAAAAACTACATGATAATGATATTCTATGTATGCTGGGTACACTTGGTAACTTAGATAAGAGAGCCGAAACAAGAGGAGATGTGCTTTATAGCGAATGGCTAGACCTAGGTGTAGATATGTTAGCTACAGATAGACCTTTTGCCGTTGCCGAACAAATTAAAAAATAATCTGAAGAGATACTGAAATAAATTCAGCATAAAATGAAATACACAAGACTTACAAAAGAACAGTTTGAAGAGCTACATCAAGAATTTATTAATTTTTTAGCAACACAATCTATAACAGCTGACGAATGGAAGGATATCAAAGCAAATAAGCCTGAAACAGCAGAGCAGGAGCTTGATATATTTAGTGACTTAGTTTGGCTTGGTGTATTAAGTAAGGTTGAGTATTTAGAGCATATTTCACCACAGCAAATACATTTATTTAAGTGTAAGGAAAAGGATATGCATTTGATTGCTTTAAAAATTCAAAATCCTGCGGTAGATTTCACAACTAAAGAAGGTTTTCAGTGGTTGCGAGATAATTTATTATCAGACAGTATCGAGTTTTTTAATGCGAAAAAAGACTACTCTGAGGATAAGCATATGGATATTTTCAAAATGATTCAGTCAGGAGCCAATATTACCAAAGGTGAGTTGTTTCAGTATTTTGAAAAATTAATAGGACAAAAATCTTAGTTTGTATATTAACTAATAACTACTCATACCTTAAACTCTCAATAGGATCTAATTTTGCAGCTTTTGTTGCTGGATAAACACCAGAAACGACAGCTACTATAAATGCGATTGTGACACCCCAAAACATGGCAAACCATGGCGTTGAGAAGCTAAGTTCAAATATACTTGCTAATAGCCAACCGATGAATACGCCTAGCAAAATACCTAGTAATGCTCCAAGTTGACCAATAACTACAGTTTCAATAAAAAACTGAGTTGCAATTGTTTTACTTTTTGCTCCAAGTGCTTTTCTAACGCCTATCTCTCGAGTACGTTCACTTACAGAAACTAGCATAATATTCATCAATGCAATTGTGGAACCAAATATTGTAATAATGCTTATAATCCATGCCGCTACATAAAGGTAGCTAGATATATTACTGATTCTATTAATCAAGTCTTCACTTCTTTCAAGACCAAAATCGTTTTTTTCAACAGGGTTAAGACCTCTAACATTTCTAAAAGCTAGTATAGCATCGTCTTGAGCACCTTCAAGCATGTCTTTTTTATCGACTTTGATACTTAAAGCATAATTTATAAACGGATTAGTAAAGATAGAGCGTGCTTTGTTTATAGGTAGTATGACACGTAAATCTTGATTATTACCAAACGTAGCTCCTTTTTCTTTTAAGTGACCAATAACCTTAAATTTTGAACCTCTGACACTTATAGTTTGTCCTACAGGATTTACATCTTTAAATAAAGCTTTAACCAAATCACTACCTACGACACATACTGCGTTATTATTTGTAATATCAAAGACATTAAAACCACGACCAGCCTCAATTTCTAAACCAGAATTTTCTAAAAAATGCTCATTTACTCCCAAAACTCTAACTTCTGGGTCGGTTTTCTTAGATTCAGTTTTAATTTCAGCAGCTATTGTACCTATAAATGAAACCGATGTTTTTGTAAACGGAAAATCATAGCTATCCTGAAAATCTTTTACATTTCTATAAGTGATTACAGGATTTATTTTTTGACGTTCTCGACTACTTTGACGTTGTGTATTAAACTCATAACGTTGAATGTTGAAGGTGTTTGCACCCATAGACGAAAAGTCACTTGAAATGGTGTTTTCAAGTGCAGAAACACCACTTAAAATACCAACAAGTGCCATTATACCTATTCCAATAATAACAACAGTAAGTATGGTTCGTAATAATTGTCCTTTTATAGAACCAAGGGCAATTTTTATGTTTTCTTTAAAAAGAGATCTTTTCATTTTAAGTCTAAAGTTAGTGTCGGTTTGCTATAAGACTACTTTAAGTCAATAAAGTTACTACAAATTTGAAATTACTTGGGTTTGCCTCTAAAATTTATAATATTTTTGTGACAAAGTTGAGATTAACGAAACCGATTTCAATTTAGTTAGAAAATTAACATGGCACAAAAACCTGGCATACCAAAAGGCACAAGAGATTTTAATTCTGAGACTGTTGCAAAACGTAGTTATATTACTGAAACTATTAAGCAACAGTTCAAAGTATATGGCTTTCAGCCTATAGAAACGCCTAGTTTTGAAAATTCAGAGACATTAATGGGCAAATATGGTGATGAAGGTGATCGACTTATTTTTAAGATTTTGAATTCTGGTGAATATCTAAAAAAGATTTCTGAAGATGATTATCAATCACGTTCGGAATCAATTTTGACTTCAAAAATCTCTGAGAAAGCATTAAGATATGATTTAACTGTACCTTTTGCCCGCTACGTTGTACAGCATCAAAATGAGATTGACTTTCCGTTTAAGCGTTACCAGATTCAGCCGGTTTGGCGTGCAGATAGACCACAAAAAGGACGTTTTAGAGAGTTTTATCAATGCGATGCCGATGTTGTTGGAAGTACATCTTTGTTTCAAGAAGTAGAGTTTATTCAACTCTATGATGGTGTGTTTACTGCTTTAAATCTTAAAGGAACAACTATAAAAATTAACAACCGTAAAATCTTATCTGGTATTGCCGAAGTTATTGGAGCACAAGATAAGTTAATTGATTTTACAGTAGCATTAGATAAACTTGATAAAATAGGAGAGGAGAAGGTAAAAGAAGAAATGCTTAGTAAAGGTATTTCTCCAGAAGGTATTGATAAACTTCAGCCTCTGTTTAGTTTAACTGGTGATTTTGGTTCTCAAATTGAAAGCTTAAAACAGATTTTGAATACATCTGAAGTTGGATTAAAAGGAATTGAAGAACTAGAATTTATAAACAAAGCTATTTCAGAATTGGAGTTGCAAACAGCAAAACTTCAACTCGATGTGACACTTGCTCGTGGACTTAATTATTACACAGGAGCTATTTTTGAAGTCTCTGCACCAGAAGGTGTAAAGATGGGCTCCATTGGTGGTGGTGGTCGTTATGACGATTTAACAGGTGTTTTTGGTTTAAAAAATATGAGTGGTGTTGGTATTAGTTTTGGACTAGACCGTATTTATTTAGTTATAGAAGAATTGGATTTATTTCCTGATTCTGTAACAGAGAACACTAAGGCTATATTCATCAACTTTGGAGAAGCAGAAGCACTTTCTTCTCTAAAAGCTATTACGGCTTTACGAAAAGAAGGCGTAAATGCAGAGTTGTATCCTGACCCAATTACTTCAGGTAAGCAAATGAAAAAACAAATGAATTACGCAAATAAACGCGAAATTCCGTTTGTGGTTTTAGTAGGTGAAGAAGAGCTAAAGACAAAAACTTTTACATTAAAAAATATGTCCTCAGGTGAACAAGAAAACTTTTCTCTACAAGATTTAGTAATAAGATTAAAATAAAAAAACGCTCCGAAACATCGGAGCGTTTTTAGTTGAGTTTAAGTTTTTTTAGGATTAATCTACCAGTACTTTTTTAGATACCGAACCGCTTACAGTATTTAATTTAATGATATATGGTCCAGAACTTAAGTTCCCAACATTGTATTCTGTGAAATTTCCAGTTTTAATATCTTCAATAGAGACAACGTGCTGTCCAAGAATATTATATATCTGAATGTCTTTCACCTCTAATCCATGAGGATTAATAAGTATTACTTTATCGTTAGCATTTGCATAACGTACATCTATCTTTTCTTCATTTAGAGTATCGTCATCTATACCTAAACTTGCATTTTCATTGCTAAAGACGATTTCGAATCGACCATCATAATAACCAGCATTTAAGAAAATTTCATAATCACCATCTTCTTTAAGATTATGGTAAAAGTCTAATTCTATATCGTGTAAATATATCTCTTGCTCGCTATCTATATTTACAAGTTCATCTATTTTAATGGTATTATTTCCATCTTCTGATGTGTAAATTATTAATGGATAGCTTGTATCATCATTCATATTATCTGATGCTTGAATCACATAGAAACCATTGTTAATTCCCCAGAACATGTCATCATCTAAATATTCATATGTTATACCGTCATAACCCCAATCAACACCAGGAGTCGTATTTTCATCAATAGTTAATAACAATTGTCTATGATGATTGCCTACAGAGTCAAAACCTAGTTTGATTTTCTGTCTTGGGTCAGCATTATCTGTAATATCGTTAGAGTTTACTGCTTCAGTATTATTTCTGAAGAATATTCCATTGGATATTGTCTCTTTTTTGAAGACACGTTGTCCATTGTTGAAGTTTATTGTACCACCATTCGAAGCAACAACAAAGAAACCTTGTCCTACAGGTATATATCTTCCAGGAATTTTTGTAGGTGTACCACCGGATCCAACATCTGGGTCGTTTGTACCAACTAAACTAAACGGTGCAGCTAAACTACCAGATAAATTATAAGTTCCGTAACCCGCTTGATAATTTGCAAGTATGTGGTCATTTCCGCCCCAATGCTCCCAGAAGTATAGTGTACCACTTGTAGTTGCATCTGCTTCAGGCGTTACATCATCTTCGTAATAAAGTGTTGGACCATTATCAATGATAAATTGTCTAGCATCTATTGCAGAGGCATATGGGTTTCCTACTAAATAATCATTGTATTGACTAATAGTTAGGTTTATATCAGCATTATTTGGTTTACCTAAAAATGTATAATTCTGCTCAGAGCCTACAGTATCAGTGCCTTTCATAGTAAAACCTTCTCCAGGTTCCATAGTTCCAGTACGTCGCATGTGTTCCCACTCTGAATAATCTCCATCGGTGTTATTAGCAAATTTCCAAATCCAGTAATCTGCAACAGTCACAGGAGTTGTATCATCGCCATCATAACCAGTCGATGTGAAGTTTACTGCTGAAGCTCCGTCTCTAAAAATATCAGTAACTGAATAAGAGTATCTATTTGGATTTAAACTTGCTGGAGCAATACTTGTTGCTCCAACAGGTGATCCCCAATAATTGTATCTGTATTTGTTAGAAGTACCTTGTTGATCTCGTTCAAGTTCACCAGACGGGCCTAAAATTAAATCACTATCAGTTGTTTGAATTAATTGAGACTCACCTTCAAGGTCTAGTTTGCCATTCATTTCTAAATAGTGAGTAACGGTATAACCAAAACCAGTTTCTAAGGTATTATCTCCGTCAATAGTAATAGTACCGCTAGTTAATATATGAGCTAAAACTGTTCTGTTACCCTCATTATCGTTTCCGTCAACATCGTTAACGTTAGGTACGTCATCATCAAACAGTGTCGTATTATCTATTGTTACGTCATGTGACGTTTCAACAATATTCCAATCTACAGATATATTACTATCAGCTAAAGAACGTGCACCTGGTATGGTTTGCATAGCACCATTAGTCCATGTTGTATCATCTGTCCAATTTCCATTTTGAGTTGATATATACGGTAGAGGAGCTGTTTGGAAATCTACAGTTCTTAACTGTCTTAGATAACCAACCAAATCATTACCAGAATCGTCATTCGTATTAGTGTATGTATAACGAGACATAGGGAAATAGGCTCTCAAGTTAGAAAAATCTAAACCTGAAGCATCATTTTTTGTCGGTAATATACTGTTGTTGTCAAAGTATTTACCAATAGTTCCTGCATTGTCTTCTAGCTCTTGATTCATTAAAAATCTAAGTTGATTTGGAGTTAAGGCTGCATTCCATACACGAACCTCATCAATGTTTCCATCAAAATGAGCTGTTGTACTTCCGTCTCTTCCTGCAGCTCCAATTAAGAAAGAGTTAGTTGTATCTAGTGGAAGAGGTAATGCTGTTGTGGTTTCTAGTACGCCATCAATATATAATCTAGCTGTTGTACCATCATGTGTTATAGCTATATGATGCCACTCATTTTCAGGGATAGCAACACTAGACTGTATTGTTCTTGGAATACCATTTATCCATGACATTTCCACTCGGTTTAAAAGGTTAATTTTTAAATCATAACCTTCAGTAAATAAAATATCTCTTTTTGATACAATTGAAGTATTCGTAGACCCTGCTTCTCTTTTAATCCATGTAGATAAAGTAAATGGACTTGTAGCTGTATTAGTAGGGTCTGCATCGTCATCGTTATCTAAGTCTAAGTTGTCCTCAACATCTATATAGTTTGATGCACCAGAAACAAAATTTATAGAACGTTCTACAATTTCTTCTGGAGCATATCCAAAAGTTATAAATCTTTCACTATTTGGAGGAAAATCGTAGTCTGCTAATAAATTTCCACTACCATCAGATGACATAACTCTATATTGTGCTGTTGGTGTAAAAACGCCTGTATCAGATATAAACATTAAATAGTTTCCAGGAGGATCAATGTTAAGAATAGCATCTTCAGGTATTGAAACTTTAACTCTAGCGACATTTCCAGTTTCAACTACTTTCCATACACGCTGCATACCAAAAAATTCTACATTTGTGGTAAGGCCAGAAATGTTAGCACTCATATCTACAGCAATAGTCGAGGGAGTAGCATCTAAGTCTGCGTTATTATCACCCCAAACTATGAAGTTCTTATCTGTTGCAAACCCAGTTGGGTTTACTGTTCTGTTTTCTGAGTTAGTTGTTTCAATTGTAGATAGACCCATTGTAACTATACCTCGAGTGTCCACGTTTACGTTATAAGGTGAAGCAGGTAAATCTGGTGTAATTGTAAATGTTTCAACAATAGAGTTAATACTACTAGATTGTCTTTGGTCAAGCCCAGAAGCATCGTCTCTACCAATACCAGCTATATCATAGTTATAGCCATTATTTGCTGACTCATCCCATATTACGGAACCATCACTATCTACATAATCAAGATTACCTTCTTCTATAACACCAGCAGTAATTGTAGGCTCAAGAGTAATCCCATATTTTATAGCTAAGTAAGATTGAATTCTATTTCTTTCTTGTGTAGCATCTGTATCATTCTTTCTACCTGTATATGTAATAACTTCTGCTATGCGTCCATCAAAACTTCCTTGCCAGTATTGACTTCTACCTAACCAGAAACGTTGTTCAGTTACTATAGAAAAATCTGGTGCATCATTTGTTGTATCACCAATTTGGTTAGCATTTTGGTAAATTTCAATACCAGTATCTGAAGTATTATGCCTTGTGTTAATAATACTTATTTGATTCATGTTAATTGAAGTATCAGTAACTCCACGCCCAAAACCAACATAAGGTGGTGCAGTATTTGTAGAACCAACAGCATATGCAAAGACTTCTCCTGTTAAGCGTGCGGAGTAATTACCAAAACCAAAACCAGTTACATCCTCGACATATGTGTTATTAGCAGTAACATCAAAACTTGTAAATGTATCCAATGGTATCGTGGATGTGTTTACAGGTGTATCTGGCATTACGACCATAAAAATATCGTTACTATTAAAGCCTGCTGAGCTTTCTAATACTTCTCTGCCATCAAGATAAGTCATATCACCACCAGCAGTATTATTATCATTAGTAAAATCGATTACAGGATTAAAGTTTATATTTCTTGCAGTACTGTTTCTGTATGTTGGCTCATTCCCTGTTTCTACAACAGCTGCGTCATTTCCAATACCTGTATCAGTCCATTGAGAAACTGGGGTACCATCTGTACCTACAGTTGTACCATTTAATTTATCTGCTTGTAGCCATAAACTTAAGTCGGCAGTGATACCACCTGGACCAAGAGTTGGTGTTGAATAAGTAATTCCTGTAATACTGATGTTGTCAATATAAATGTTATCTGTAGTATCGCTAGCTGAAGATTGAAATCTAAAACGAGAGTTACTAGAAAATGTATAATTAGTAGCTAAAAGGCCAATATTTCTTACATAATAGTTTGTTGATGTACTACCCATTTCAAAATCTCCAGATTTTTCTGAAGGAGAAGTATTACCTGCAGTGAAAGTTCTTACTACTTGCCAATTAGCACCATCATCATCACTATATTCAAAGGTGAATGTTTCGTTAAGTTCAAAACCTTCAGCATAAAAGAAGAACTTGAAATCTACTTTGTCATATGAGGTTAAATCTACATTTGGTGAACATACTGCAGAACCAGTACCAGAATTACTACGAATCATAAAACTGTAACTATTGTCATAAGATGTGGCAGCATTATTTACTCTACTTGCATCTGACCCACCAGAATTCCATCCATTAGTACCTGTTTCAAAGCTTTCGATGTATGGTAATGTAATAGTGGAGGAGCTACATGAAGCAGTTATTCCTGTTGCTTGTACATCAAAAGTATATGCGTCTTCAGGAGAAGGACTATTACTATTTATTGTTATAGTACCAGATGTAACCGAAGCACTAGTAGTAGTAGCAGTTACATCGAAAGTAGTAGTAGATCCAGAAGTAATAGTTGTTGATACTGGACCACTAACTACAAAATCAGAGTTACTACTAGTTATTGAACTTATTATTAAATCTGTTGTACCTGTATTTTGTATTGTGTAAGTAATAGTTGTTGGTGTAGAAATCAAAAGGTTACCAAAATCTGTACTGTTTACTAATGATGGACTATTTGTACTACCATCATTAATGTTATTACTCACACTATCATAAACATTAATATTTGGGCCTGGTGTAAAAGTGGTTACCATAGATACCGAGTCTATCGATATATCACTTGTGAAATCAGAACCAGTTATACCATTAAATCTTATTTTTATAATTTGACCAATGTAGGCAGCTAAATCTATATCAACTAGCACCCATGGGTCCGTATGAGCTGTTTGGTCTTCGCCAGACTGAGTCCAAACAGGCGCACCAAAAGTAACACCATTATCTGTACTTACATCTACATTCAAATCTCCCATGTTTGTACCATACATGTGGTAATAAAAAGAGAATTGTGCAGCAGTTTCAGCTGTTAAATCAATACAAGGGCTAATTAAATTAAATTCTGAATTAAAATTAGGATTACTACCTTCTGTAAATAAGTAAAAAGAACCGTTATTTGCTGCATTCGGACCTGTATCATTTGATGGAGTGCCACCAGATTGTCTTGTCCAATCTCTATCATCTGAAGTATCTTGAGTCCAACCACCTAATCCGCTTTCAAAGCTTTCATCATAAGGAAATGAATTTATTGTTGTGGTACAAGTTGGTGTTCCCGCAACCACATTTACTCTATAATCTTCAACTTCACCATCAAAACCCGTGTCACAACTTCCTGGATTTGTATTATATCTTGTAGAAACTCGCATTCTAGTTGTTCCAATAGTAGCACCTATAGGAACACTAACCATAAACGGAGAATTAGAAGTTGCACCGTCACTAACATTTCTAACATCGCCTAAGTCAAAACTTTCTCCAACGTCATTAAAATCATTATTTTGATTCCAATCTATCCATACAAAAGTATGTACTGTGTAATTACCATCAGTGTTTGCTCTGATAGTTAGTGTTTCAGTTCCACCCTGTGATACAGTAGTAGATAGCGCATTGTAATCTGTGTAAGCACTAGGTTTACCAGTTGTGTTTGTTATACTTCCAAAGCCGACATATGTCGTACCTGTACTATAGGAAGTACTACCGTTCGATGTACAATGCTGAGCATAGGTGTTAATCGATAAAAAAAGACTAAATATCAATATATTAGCCTTCACAATGAAGTAATTTGTTTTCATAAAGCGGTTAAATTTATAGTTTGGGACTATATATTCGGTTACAAATATAGATTAGCATTCTATGAAATGCAAATAAAATCGACGAAATACACTTTATTTAATTAAATAATTGATTATCAGTGTTTTATTTTTATTAAAAAATGGCAATATTTCTAGTATTGCCATTTTTTGCAAATTTTAGAATCTAGTATTTGATTAGTTTTGAGCTAAATACATTATTAGAAGTCGTGTTTGTTATTCTTATAATATAAGGTGCTATTTCTAACCTGTTCAATCCGTTGAGGTTTATCTCGTTATTATTGACACTTTTTATTTCCTTATAGACTCTTCTGCCGTTTAAATCATAAATTGAAATATTAAATGCGTCTCCATTAAACTTTGACGGTATTTTAATTTGAATATTGTCTTTAAAAGGGTTAGGTGAGACACTAAATATTTCGATTTTATCATCATCTATATCTAAAGTGTTATCTTCAACTGTAACAGTAGCATTACAGATTGAGCTATTTCCATTAATATCAGTAACAGTAAATGTTATAATGTTATCCCCAACATCTGAAGATGTAAATGTATCTGGTGATACAGATATTGAAGCCACTCCACAATTATCACTAGAACCATCATCAATATCATTAGCAGTAATAGTTGCATTACCAGTTATATCTAATTGAATAGTTATATCCTGAGTTATACATACTGGATTTATATTATCATCAATCACAACATCTTGAGTTTGTGTAGATGTATTTCCGTTA